>DATERH010000053.1:0-4875 GCA_035271785.1 Buttiauxella sp. | reverse complement strand
AGGGAAATCAGTGCTGACGCCAGAAGGGTAGTCTTGAGCTTCATAAAAATAATCCTTCGCCTTGCGCAAAATGAATACAAATACCGCATTCTCTGAGGGTTACCTGTTAGCCGCCGATTATGGCATTGAAACACTGCAACTGTCTGCGGCATTTTTCACTCAACAAACGTTGATTGCTGATTTTTTTCATAACGAAAATTTATAGGTTAATAAAAGAGTACTTTGACCAGTAAAACCGGTAAAGCTTACAACTTAATTAGTTAATGTAATGTTAAAAATGCAATTTGCATTGGTTCAGAATCGTGAATTGCGGCTCCGTTTAAGCGGATTATCAGGTCTCACAGAGGAAAGTCAGTCAAAAAGAGCTGTCTGAAGTGCTCAACGCTAATCTTTTACGATAATGATACAAATACTGAGTTCCTGATCTAGATCACAGGCGTTATTTTCAGTAGGTTATAAAAAGTTTGTTACAGATGTATATCCGAATAATTCGAGTTGCAGGAAGGCGACAAGATCGTAAGTCCCTATGAGCATAGCTGACTATGTGATTGGGGCGCATGAATGCAGTCAACGCGCCTGGGGCTTGAAGTATGAAGGATATTTTTCATTGAACGGGTAACGGAAATGACGATTGCCTGGTGTGCTAAACAGGCAACGTGTCTGAATTGCCACGGCAATGTCTGACAAACCATCAACAAAAAAATCAGATGGAAGGGAATACTATGCGTATTGGGGTACCAAAAGAGCGGTGGGCGGGAGAATCCCGCGTGGCAGCCACGCCAAAAACAGTGGAGCAATTGCTGAAGCTGGGTTTCACCGTCACGGTCGAAAGTGGCGCAGGCAAACTGGCAAGCTTTGATGACGAAGCGTTTGTCCAGGCTGGCGCAACCATTTCAGATACTGCTGACGTTTGGCAGTCTGACGTTGTTCTGAAAGTGAATGCACCGCAGGACAGTGAAATCGAACTACTGCGCGAAGGCTCTACGCTGGTAAGTTTTATCTGGCCTGCGCAAAATCCTGAATTACTCGAAAAACTGGCCGCAAAAAACGTCACCGTAATGGCGATGGATTCCGTGCCGCGTATTTCTCGTGCTCAATCTCTTGATGCTCTGAGCTCGATGGCAAACATTGCGGGTTATCGCGCAATTGTTGAAGCCGCTCATGAATTTGGTCGCTTCTTTACCGGGCAAATTACGGCTGCGGGTAAAGTGCCGCCGGCTAAGGTGATGGTTATCGGTGCTGGTGTTGCAGGTCTTGCAGCGATTGGCGCAGCAAACAGCCTTGGCGCAATCGTCCGCGCATTCGACACCCGTCCGGAAGTTAAAGAACAAGTGCAAAGTATGGGCGCTGAGTTCCTTGAACTGGACTTTAAAGAAGAAGCGGGCAGCGGTGATGGTTACGCCAAAGTCATGTCCGAGGCATTCATCAAAGCCGAAATGGAACTCTTCGCGGCGCAAGCCAAAGAAGTGGACATTATTGTCACCACCGCACTTATCCCAGGCAAACCGGCACCAAAACTCATCACGCGTGAAATGGTTGATTCCATGCAACCGGGCAGTGTTATCGTCGATTTGGCGGCACAAAACGGCGGCAACTGCGAATACACCGTGGCGGACCAAGTGACTGTTACGCCAAACGGAGTGAAAGTTATCGGTTACACCGATTTACCGAGTCGTCTGCCAACGCAGTCTTCCCAGCTTTACGGTACCAACCTGGTTAACTTGCTCAAACTGCTCTGCAAAGAGAAAGATGGCAATACCGTGGTTGATTTCGAAGATGTGGTGATTCGTGGTGTAACGGTTATTCGCGATGGCGAAGTGACCTGGCCGGCACCGCCGATTCAGGTTTCTGCACAGCCGCAGGCTGCCGCAAAAGCTGCGGCACCCGTTGCCGAGAAGAAACCCGTGTCACCGTGGCGTAAATATGCGTTTATGGCACTGGCGATCATTCTGTTCGGCTGGCTTGCGGATGTCGCACCGAAAGAGTTCCTCAGCCACTTTACCGTATTCGCGCTGGCTTGCGTGGTCGGTTACTACGTGGTGTGGAACGTTTCACATGCACTGCATACACCACTGATGTCAGTTACAAACGCCATCTCAGGGATTATTGTGGTCGGCGCATTACTGCAAATTGGTCATGGTGGCTGGGTTAGCTTCCTGAGCTTTATTGCGGTGCTGATTGCCAGTATCAATATTTTTGGTGGTTTCACCGTCACTCAGCGCATGCTGAAAATGTTCCGGAAGAACTAAGGGGTAACACATGTCTGGTGGATTAGTTACAGCAGCATACATTGTTGCCGCTATTCTGTTTATTTTCAGCCTGGCGGGGCTTTCAAAACACGAAACATCTAAACAAGGTAACTTGTTCGGTATGGCCGGTATGGCCATTGCACTGGTTGCGACCATCTTCGGGCCTGAAACGGGCAACGTGGTGTGGATTATCGTGGCGATGGTGATTGGTGGTGCCATTGGTATTCACCTTGCGAAGAAAGTTGAAATGACCGAGATGCCGGAGCTGGTTGCCATTCTGCACAGTTTCGTGGGTCTGGCGGCGATTCTGGTTGGCTTCAATAGCTACCTTGATCACGCACCAGGACTTGAGCCGGTGATGGAGAACATCCATTTAACGGAAGTATTCCTCGGTATCTTCATCGGTGCGGTGACCTTCACAGGCTCTATCGTCGCGTTTGGTAAGTTGCGCGGTATCATCTCTTCCAAGCCGCTGATGCTGCCAAATCGTCACAAACTGAACCTGGCAGCGCTGGTCGTCTCCTTCGCTATGCTGATTATCTTCGTGCGTACCGAAAGTGTTGGCTTGCAGGTTCTGGCGTTGCTGGTGATGACTATCATCGCGCTGGTTGTTGGTTGGCACCTGGTGGCGTCAATTGGTGGCGCAGACATGCCGGTCGTGGTTTCCATGCTGAACTCCTACTCCGGTTGGGCTGCGGCAGCGGCAGGCTTTATGCTCAGCAACGACTTGCTGATTGTAACCGGTGCACTGGTCGGTTCTTCAGGTGCGATTCTGTCATACATCATGTGTAAGGCGATGAACCGCTCCTTTATCAGCGTTATTGCTGGCGGCTTCGGTACTGACGGTTCTTCTACCGGTGAAGGTGAAGAAGTGGGTGAGCACCGTGAAATCACAGCGGAAGACACGGCTGATCTGTTGAAAAACTCGACGTCTGTGATCATTACCCCAGGGTACGGAATGGCGGTGGCGCAGGCGCAATATCCAGTGGCTGAAATCACTGAAAAACTGCGCGCTCGCGGTATCAAAGTTCGCTTTGGTATCCACCCGGTTGCTGGACGTTTGCCAGGCCACATGAACGTTCTGTTGGCAGAAGCCCGCGTGCCGTACGATGTGGTTCTGGAGATGGACGAAATTAACGATGACTTCACTGATACCGACACCGTTCTGGTTATCGGCGCGAATGACACCGTTAACCCAGCAGCACTTGAAGACCCACGTAGTCCAATTGCGGGTATGCCAGTGCTGGAAGTGTGGAAAGCGCAGAACGTTATCGTGTTCAAACGCTCAATGAACACCGGCTACGCTGGGGTGCAAAACCCGCTGTTCTTTAAAGAGAATACGCACATGCTGTTTGGCGATGCTAAGGCCAGCGTTGAAGCGATTCTTAAAGCGCTCTAGTTATTAAGAGTCGGCTTGCTAAAACCGCCGTGAATGAACTGACCCCATAAAGTTGGACGGTTTACATCAGGCGGCTATCTGGGCCTGGGTTCGGTACTCCACCGGACTCAGGCCTTTTAGTTTCTGTTTTATTCTTTCATGGTTGTAATAGTAGATATATCCGTCAATAGCATCCTGCAACTCGATGATCACCGCTACTCGGTGCAGGCTCCGCTGTTTGTGCTGACACCGCCGTCGGTTCCGCATGCTTTTATCACCGAGTCAGACAGTGACGGCCACGTGTTAACGGTGCGCGAAGACCTCATCTGGCCGCTGCTGGAGGTATTGTACCCCGGCACGGGGGAAGCGTTCGGCTTGCCGGGAATGTGTCTCTCGCTGGCGGATAAATCGGAGGAACTGGAAGCGCTGGCGCACTATTGGCGGCTAATTGAACGTGAATCATCTTCGCAGTTGCCGGGGCGCGAGCACACGCTGGTACTATTGGCGCAGGCGTTTTTTACGCTATTGCTGCGTAATGCTCCATTGGACGATCTGGCCGCCAGCGGCGTGCGTGGCGAACTTAAACTATTCCAGCGTTTTAACCAGATGGTCGATAAAAACTACCATTTACACTGGAATATGCCGGACTATGCGGCGGAGCTGCATTTGACGGAGTCACGTCTGACGGACATCTGCCGCCGCTTCGCCAACCGCTCGCCAAAGAGGCTGATTTTTGACAGACAACTGCGTGAAGCTAAGCGGCTACTACTGTTTTCTGACAGCACCGTCAGTGAAATTGGCTGGCAGCTCGGTTTTAAAGATCCTGCCTATTTTTCCCGTTTTTTTAACCGCTTAGTCGGTTGCTCGCCGAGCGAGTTTCGTGCTCAGCAGGTTCGTGTGTCGTAAGTTTTTCGCGCTCTGATATTTTGCCTGAGGGAGAACTGTTAGCCTCGCAGGTTTTCCGTACTGGCACTTTCTCTTCCTGCAATACCACAAGTACTCGTAATCTCCTGCGGGTTCATTTCGGAATATCTCCAAATGTGACCTGTCTCACTGATCAATCCTCTGATTAAGTCTACCTTCCATTTTCAATATCATGTTGATTTTATTGTATTTGTTTGAGTTATACATGACGTGAAATCATTCATTCAGGCTAATAACTCCATCATAAATTAATGGATTAACATGATGGCATCTGATGCGTTTCATGGATCCATTTTCTCTACATCAGGGAGAGTGCTGTGTCAT
>DATERH010000052.1:0-8143 GCA_035271785.1 Buttiauxella sp. | reverse complement strand
AGACATAGTTCCACCTCATCCTGCATAAAATTCGTGCTAGCTGGTGGCCAGCCCGCAGGCTGGCCTGATAATTTATTTGACGCGCTGTTGCTCTTCCTTAAGCAACTGCTCCAGCACCGCACCGGGTTTAGAATATTTACGGGAGAGGATCATTGCCGCGATGATATAAGGCTTCCAGCTTGCTTCTTTGTAAGTCGCGATACGGTATTTTTCGAATACCCCCTCGGTGACTTCACCCTCTTTACAGGAGACGCCGCTGATGTCGGCAGGCAGGCAGTGCATATACAGGGCTTCACCCTTGTGGGTCAGCTCCATCATCTCTTCAGTACAGTGCCAGTCTTTATGTTTCGCGTTCTGCTCAAGGCAGGCTTTCTCAAGAGCTTTCAGGCCGTCGTGATCATTGGCACGCAACAGTTCGGTACGTTGCTCCATCACCAGGTATGGCGCCCATGACTTCGGATAAACGATGTCAGCATCTTTAAACGCTTCTTCCATGCTGTTGACCTGACGGAAGCTACCACCGGATGCTTTGGCGTTATTTTTGGCCACTTCAACGACATCTGGAATCAGGTCATAACCTTCTGGATGAGCCAGTGTTACGTCCATACCAAAGCGAGTCATCAAGCCGATAATGCCTTGTGGAACCGACAGGGGTTTGCCGTAGCTTGGGGAGTATGCCCAGGTCATGGCGATTTTTTTCCCTTTGAGATTTTCCAGCGAACCAAAATGCTCACGCAACCAGGCCAGATCCGCCATGGATTGTGTTGGGTGGTCAATATCACATTGCAGGTTGATCAGGGCCGGACGCTGTGGCAACACACCCTGCTCATAACCCTCATCGAGTGCGGCACCCACTTCACGCATATAAGCGTTGCCAGCACCGAGGAACATATCGTCACGAATACCAATCGCATCGGCACAGAAGGAGATCATGTTGGCGGTTTCACGTACCGTTTCACCGTGGGCAATTTGTGATTTGCCTTCATCCAGATCCTGCTGGGCAAGACCCAATAAATTCAGGGCTGAAGCATAAGAAAAACGAGTGCGGGTTGAGTTATCGCGGAATACGGAAATCCCCAAGCCATTTTTGAAAACGTTAGTGGCAATGTTTTCTGCGCGCATTAACTTGAGTGCTGCCGCGACGTCGAGGACTTGCTCCAGCTCTTTAGGGGTTTGCTCCCATGTCAGCAGAAAGTCTTTTTCATGGAGATTGGATTTATGTTTATTGATGTCTTTTATCAGTTCGTTAACAGTTTTCATTGTAAACCCCTGGCAGTGAGATAATTGTCATTGAGTGATGCTGCTACACCAATGCGGAAAAATAAGAGAACATCCGGAATAGCGATACACAGCGATATGATATGAGTAACAAGAAGTGTGCCAAAACCACGAGCAAGATAAATGACATGTCTGTATTGGCTAAATTATGCGTGAGGTGTCACAAAATAAAGCTGGATATCAATGGAGTTGATCTCTGGAAACAGAAAAGAAAGCATCTTGCCGTATGTTTCCGCTTTCCAGAAATGAGGAAAAAACAAAAGACATTAGGTTTTTATCGCACAAGATGCATTCAATTTGATAAAACCATCATGACTATTATCATGTTGATATCAGAAGGGTATCAACGCTAACGTTTGCTTTATTATTATGATATTAAAAAACCGGCAGGCCCGTTACAGACCTGTCGGTTGCGTTTTTTAGTCGTCATATATTCAATGAAGCTGATGAGTATGGGTCAATACTGGGATGACAATGTAGTCATTCTCACCCTCTGTTCATGTTAATTATTCCTTAACCTCAACTTCATCAACTGGTTGATCTGACGGCTCTTTATCTGTAGCACCTTCAGGTTTATAACCATTGAAAAAATAATTCAAAATAACAGCACTTACCGTGGCGAGAAGAATGCCGCTGTGTAATAAAGGTTGAATAGCCGCAGGTAGTTGACTGAAGAATTGATGAGATACGACGGGGATCATGCCTATACCCAGGCTTATCGCAACGATATAAAGGTTATAACGGTTAGTGGTGTAATTAACACGGGAAAGAATACGAATGCCGGTCGCGAGCACCATACCAAACATCACAATACCGGCACCACCTAATACAAACTGTGGAACAGAGGCCACAACCAGTGCCATTTTAGGAATTAAACCAAAGGTCAGTAATATGCCTCCGGACATCACGCAGACCCAGCGACTGGATATCCCGGTCACGCTAACCAGACCCACATTTTGTGAAAATGACGTATGAGGGAAGCTATTAAATACCCCCCCAATGACAGTGCCAATCCCATCCACACGTAGGCCACGCATAATATCTTCTTGTTTAGTTGGCCGACCCACAATATCGCCCAGTGCCAGAAACATCCCCATCGACTCAATGAAGGTGATAAGCATCACGACCGTCAGGGTAATAATGGATACCGGTTCGAACGTAGGCCAACCAAAAGCAAAAGGTTTAATCGGCGCAAACCATGGCGCATCAGCTATTCCCGCAAAACTCACCTTTCCCATGGCCGCTGCGATACCGAAGCCAAAAAGTATGCCCAGCAATACGGAAATATTACTCAGGAATCCTTTTGCATAGCGCGTAACGAGGAGAATAAACACAAGGACTAATAATGACGTGCCGAGGTAGAGAGGATTACCATAATCGGGATTACCCTTGCCGCCTGCTGCCCAGTTAATCCCAACTTGCATGATGCTGATGCCGATAGAAGTGATGACCACACCGGTCACCACGGTAGGAAATAAAGGCATCAGGCGGCCAATGACGGGGACCAGCAACGTCGCGATAATCCCGGAGGCAATGGTTGCGCCAAAAATCCCGGTAAGGCCAATCGTGGGATCAGCACCAATGGCCACCATGGGTGTTACGGCCGCAAAGGTCACTGACATGATAACCGGCAAACGAATACCGATAAAACGACCAACGCCTAAGCATTGTAATAACGTCACTATTCCGCAACAAAACAGATCGGCACTGATCAAAAAGGCAATTTGCTCTTTCGGCAACCCTAAACTGCCACCGATAACCAGCGGTACCGCCACCGCACCAGCATACATCACTAAAACATGCTGCATACCCAACGTGAACAGCTGAGCGATTGGCAGATGGCGTTCAACTTCATCCACGGGTTGCTCTATTGATTTAGCTTTTACTTTTACATCGGTATTTATGGCGCTCATGGACACATACTCCTGTACGGCTAAGTTAATGAAAATGTTAACCAGCTACGATTCGAAAGCCTTCGCTTCCCTGTTACGGATGTACAGCGCGATCATCAGCACAAATATTTTTTGTTTTTACCAAAATCAGGTTTGGAATTTGTGCATATGCCAACTATGCACAGAACATGCACGTTTTAATTTATGAACAGCACAAAGTAGAGGAAAACTGAATAACTGGGAGAAGTATCACGATTAATAATCAGAGGAAGGAAGTCATTACATTATAAATTTAGGAAAGGTCGACATTGAAAGAGAAAAAAACAACTAACTGGCAACATAATAAAATATCAAAATGGTAAGCTTTATCATTTGAAGAGATAATTTTCTCATACTGATTAAGCAACACCTCATAAGTCAGAAATCATTTTGTGATTATAAAGATATTTATTCTCTGAGCCACGGTGAGACCTCTCTTTTTTATGCAAATGGCATCACACATCACGAATGCTGACTCTATCCATTCTATTTATGGCACAAGTATTGATTATCCAATCCATTCATCACGCACTGAACAAATAACCTACACAGGTTGACTTCAAGGGCAATGGCCTATCGCCATTGCCCTTGATATTTGCGTATAAATCAGAGGTTCATCTGTCTGGTAAATTCTGGCATCGGCATCGGGCGTCCATAGAAATAACCCTGGAGGAAAAACACTTTTCGCTCCCGCAGATAATCGGACTGAACTTCGGTTTCTACCCCTTCAGCCACCAGTTGCAGGCCAAGGCGGGTCGCCAAATCGATGACATTCTCGACAATGTGGCTGGAGAGCGCATCCGAACCAATCATGCCAACGAAGCTTTTGTCGATCTTAAGGAAGTCTACCTGGAACTTCTGCAGATAGGTCAGGGAAGAGTGGCCGGTGCCAAAGTCGTCGATGGCGATGGATGCCCCCAGTGCATGCAGCTCGCTAAATAACCGATCAGTCACCTCGTTTGCCACCAGCAGTTCCCGTTCGGTCAACTCCAGGACTAACTTGATGGGATTGTCACGGAAAGCATTGATGAATTTGCGACAGTCCTCTACCAAACTCAAGTCCTTGCAATGACAGGCGCTGATATTGAAACCAAAGTGAAAGTCCTTGGGCAGACGGTTAGCAAAGGGAGCGAAATGATCGCGCACCTGCGCCATCATCAATTCAGTCATCGGCTTAATGAGACCACTGTCCTCCGCCAGGGGAATGAATCGATCTGGCGGGATCAAGCCTTGTACAGGATGTTGCCAGCGCATCAGCACTTCACAGCCACTCCAGTAAAGATTGCCAGCGACATCACTTGCCACTACGGGCTGTATATAGGGAATGAATTCCTGTTGATCCAGGCCCCGTCGCACATCCTGGGTGGGCGAGGTCGTTCGTCCCATCAACCGAAACACGCCAATTCCGAACAGTAACCCCAGCAAAGGATAAATGAAGAAGCTGATTTTTGAGTAATTCCAGAGGTTGACGCCAATCACCTCGGTGGGGAGCAGAGTGACGACACTGTATGGGTATTTTTCAGATGTCAGCGCCCGGTATCCTTCTGCTTCTGGGGAGTAGAGTTGCTCGGTGATCCGGCCATCTGGCTGTAACATCTGATGACCAATCACCAGCCCCAGGGCTGTGCTTCGGCTCAACATATCGAGTGTGTTGAGAAGATAGTAGCCATCGATTCCCACCATCACGCTGTATGTCCCCGAAAACTGCCGATAGACGATGAGCGGTCGATCCGGCGTGACCGGGTTCCCCTTCATGAGATCAAGTCTACCCTCCGCGTAGTCATCGAGTTCGGTATACGACTGAACGGGGCCATAGAGAGAGGTACAGTAGATATCCTCGCCTATGGCCAGGCTCATGCTGCGCACATCCGGCACTGTCGCCACTTGGTCCCTCAACTTCTGGACGACCTCCAGACAAGGCTTACCCTCACTGCCGTTGAGAGCATTGGCAGCTTGCTCTGCATGGTCCAGGGTACGATCAAACATCCGCCTGGCATGATGCAAACGCTCCTCTGTATCCTGTTTCATTTCTGTGGTCATTTGCCAGGAGGTAATGGGGATCCCAAGCACAATCGGTACCAAGCCCGCTAATAATGCTCCCCACAACTGGGCAGCGTGTCGGCGTACCTTTGCGCGATAAGACGTCATGGCTGTCCTTAGATTAGAAGTCGATACAACAAAGGTAGGCTTATCAGTGCGTTTTCGCCTTAATTTACCCACAATTTCCTGAACTCAAACATCATTTTCTGCCGTTTTCATGGTTTGAAGTTAACCCGAGCAAGCGTATTTGCACCACGTTTACTGTTGGTTTACTCGGCGGCAGAGTGATTGTTTCCAAACAATTCCCAAACGTTCACTAAACGTTCACTAAACGATTCTCAAACAATTATTCAACAAAAAACAAACAAATAATATGAAACACCATTTCACATTCTGAATAACATTGTTTCTTTTTGTGATGAGCTTATCAGATAGCCCTTAATACCAAGTGCTACCATGCAGACGCTTTAATCCTCATCCTTAAAAAGTCCCTTTATGGGAATAAAATACAAACGACATGGGTAAAAAATGGATATATTATTAGGGTTAGTGAAAACACCCGCAGTAATAATAGCAATTGTTGCATTCCTGGGTTTGCTATTTCAAAAAGCATCTATTTCACGATTAATTACAGGTACCGCGCTTTCTTTTATCGGTTTTACTATGATAAAAGTTGGTGGAAGTATTCTGATGAAGGTGCTAACGGCGTTTAGCTCTTTGTTCTCCAAAGCATTTGATATTGTTGGCGTTGTCCCAAGCAACGAAGCTATTATGGCATCAACTATCGATAAACTTGGTGCTACAGCGGCATTAATCCTGCTGTTCTCGATGATTTTAAACATCTTGATTGCACGCTTTACACGTTTTAAATTCATTTATTTGTCTTTGCATCTTGTTTTATTTATGGCATTTGCACTGACAGCCGTTCTTATGCAGTTCGGATTTAGCAACTACCAAATGATCATTATATGTTCCCTTATCATCGGAACGTATATGGCAGTATCTCCATTTATTCTTAACCGTTTTAGCCGCGAAATTATCGGTTCAAATGAATATGCTATTTCTCACGCAGCTATCTCCTCATATATTATTGGCTCATATATGGGTAAATGGTTCGGTAACAAAAGTACCGATACAGAACATCTGAATATCAGCAGTAAATTCGATTTTATCCGTGAACCTAACATCGCAACTCTTTTGACCATGTTGGTACTGTTGCTTATCTCTTGCATCTTCGCAACGCAGCCACAGGTAAAAGATGCAATGACCATGGTTTACGGTGCCGGTGCGGGTGATAAAAACGTCGTTATTTTCATTCTTGAACAGTCTGCTACTTTTGCCTGCGGCCTGTATCTTGCGAAAGCCGGCGTTAATCTGTTCACGGCTGAAATCGTTCCAGCGTTTAAAGGTTTTGCTCGTGTGTTTGCACCAGGTGCGGTGCCAGCAGTTGACGTTATGGTGCTGTTTACTAAAGCTCCGAATGCAACCTTAATCGGCTTCTTAATTAGTTTCGTTGTTGAGCTGGTGTGTATCTTAATCTTCCCGTTTATTGGATTACCGATTATTGTCCCAGGAATCATGGCAAGCTTTATTACCGGTGGTGCCGCGGCAATCTTTGGTAATGCGACCGGCGGTTTCCGTGGAGCGGTTATCGCAAGTGCTATTAACGGATTGTTGTTATGCGTATTGCCTGCTCTGACCTTGCCGATTTTCTCCCAGCTCGGCGCTAAAGGTGTCACGTTTGCAGACCCAGACTTTACCTTACCTTCGTTGATTCTGGATTATGTTCTGCGAATCTTCTATTAAGCGAAATTAAAGCACGGATGCCCGGAGTCACTTCTTAGGGTTTCCCATAAAACGAAACAGGCATAGAGATGGGTTATCTGATTGAGGGTGCAACCCCTTCAATGAGCTCTCTCTATGCCTGTTCGTTCATTTTCGCTTTGCGAAATCACTCTTCAATACGTAATCCGTAGGTCTTAAATTTCTCCAGTACAACGGCAATCTCTTCATCATCCAGCACGGGTACAGGGTCAGTAATGGCCAGCGTACTGAGGTAAAGCTGTGCCAATACTTCCACTTCATGCGCCAACCACAGTGCTTTTTCCAGATTCACGTCACAGGCGATCAGCCCGTGATGTTGCAGCAGAGTTGCTTTACGATGTTTTAAAGCTGTGGCGACAAATTCTGACAACGCCTCTGTACCGAACGTAGCGTAGGGTGCGCAAGGAATAGAATTACCGCCAGCGACAGCAATCATGTAGTGAATTGCAGGAATAGGACGATTAAGGATCGAGACCGCAGTGCAATGAAGCGCATGGTTATGCACAACAGCATTGGCGTCAGGACGTGTCTGGTAGGCCGCAAGGTGAAAACGCCACTCGCTGGATGGCAATTTCCCCTCTTCACATTGACCTTCGTTATCGACATACACGATCATATTTTCAGTGAGTCTTTCGTACGGAATACCGCTAGGTGTAATAAGCATTCCATTTTCATATCTTGTACTCACATTGCCAGCCGTTCCCTGATTTAAACCAAGGCGCGTCATTTCAAGACAGGTTTCAATAATTTCACGAGATAAACGTGATCTTTCCATCTTTATTCTCCGGATACAGTTCTCCTCGTCTTCATCGCGAAAAGTCATAACCAAAAATGAAAACGGGCCAAGTTTAGGATATAGCCAGATACTGAGTAATTTATATTACTCAGTACATTGGTTTATTTATCATTATGCAGCGTATTATTTATTTCTTACGCGCTTAATTAATTTCATTTCAACTTTTACTGTCTCTTTTATTGGCTGATGCTCAATAGCACTCAGCATCATATCGAAGGCTTTCTCCGCCCAGACATTTTCATCTTGCTGCATTGACCATACATTATTGGACAGA
>DATERH010000051.1:0-53441 GCA_035271785.1 Buttiauxella sp. | reverse complement strand
CAGCTGGAATGCCGAATATAAAACCATGCTGCTTAAGCGTTCAGCCCAGTCGTTATTGTTGATCGACAAGAGCAAATTTGATCGAGTGAGCGAAGTGCGGATCGGTGAACGGGTTGATATCACTGAAATTATTACCGAAGGTGAGGCTTTTGCAGTCGCTACGGGCAAAGTGTAACGCCCTATAAATAAGGCGTCTTGTAGGTATTTTCCATCAGCGCACGAGTCCGCGACAGCGTTTGCGCTTCCTCGTTTCTTAGTTGCTGATAAACCGCTTCAAGTCGGGCAAGGATCGCGTTTTTCATCTGCGGCTGGTGGGCGAGAATTTCATTGAGCACTGTTCCGTAAATTTCTTCTTTCACGCGGTAAGGATAAATTTGATGGCGGTTGTGCCATTTTTGTTCAACCAGCGCCGAGGTGATATTAATTTTCCCTTGTGTGAAACGAGCAATATTTTCATTTTTTATTAGCACCAGGGCGGCTATATTCTCAAATAATAACGTGCTATCAGATGCCGTTTCATGGGTAGAAACGGCATCTTGTGGATTGTATGGTTGTGGATCTGACATTGCGATTACTCATCCAGGGAATAAAACATCGGCCAGCTTTTTTCCTGGGTTAACTGATTGACCCAGACCTCGTGCAAATCTTGACTTATCTGCAATTTTTTATCTTCTATTAGCATTTGTAAATCGGCAGAACTGATTTTTTCTTGTTCTATTAGTTCATTTAATACAGTCACTATGGCTTCAATTTTTACGGCGCAAAATAAACGGTCTTTCAAATGGCGATCGTTTTCTTCAAGCAACGTATTTTTTGCCTGCCCAGCGTAATGGTTGGTGCTGAGAACCATTTTCTCAAGATCTAAAAGATTATCCTGAGGATTCAGAGCTAGAGCGCTATCGTCTGCTGATGGAGCCATTGCAACCTGCAGAGCAGGAAGGGGGACTGGCACCAGATTGTTGGGCAGCATTAGAGATGTCCTTTTATATCAACAGAATGAAGTTCATCGTAACCAAGTATGACGTTGACAATATTTTGCCTCAAAATTACTATAAAAAAAACAGGAGTCCCCCATGCAAAGCGTTTTTTATTCAATTGTATTAATACTATTGTTGCTGTGCGGCATATTAGTACTAATGCGTGGAAAATCCCATTCCACCGTGAATCCCATTCCGCAAGCTTTCCCTAAATTAAATTTTTCTGATAGTGATGAACGTGAAGATTACTTTGCGAAGTTAATTTCGAAAATTACCCCCGACTATTATTGGCGAGTAAGCCATGAATATGTTGATTTCGCCTATACCACGATAAAGCATTTGAGCATTGATGAACTGAGTGCGAACCGTGAACTGTTTAATGCCCAGCGGCGTTGCAGCGACTTAAACTCCGCCATTTATCGTTATTACGATAACCTGCGCAAACGCTGTGCTGAAGGTGAAAAAGTCCCGTTTGCAGATATTGAAGTATTGAATTTGCGCCAGTGTTTCGACGAGTTCAGTCATCACGCTTACCCAGAACTGGTCGCTTTGGTATGGCCGCATTATCGGTGTCCCGAAGTTGACATGGCTAACGTATAAGCACTTTACGCAAGCAGCTTGAATCCCTATCAAGCTGTTTTTAAGGATTAAAAAGACTCATGTCTATTAGTGGACATAATTAAGGTTGGATAAAATTTACTCAATGGTTATTATTTGCTCACTCAAAAGGAGTTGTTCGTCCCCGTTGCCATAAATCAGGTAATGGTCTGTTTGCCCGAATCTGAAAGATATTACTTATGCCTCGTTTTAAAAATCTCGTAGCCCTGGTGTTTTTTGTTGCACCTTTAATTATCAGTGCAAATTCCTTTGCTTTTAATATGCCAAAGGAATTTGCATCATTGGGGACGAAATCTATTCCCCACAAAAGTTTATTTTCTGAAAAAGAAAGTGATATAAATAAAATTAATAGTAGTGATGCTGGTAATATTCGCTCAGCAATACTGTCGCAATATTCCAACTGGAAAGGAACGCGTTATCATCTCGGTGGAACAACGCACAATGGGGTGGATTGTTCAGCGTTGATGCAGAAAATCTTTAGTGCCTCGTTTGGCAAGTCACTGCCCAGAACCACGACACAACAAATCCGGAATGGCCAGCAGGTCAGCAAAGAAAAGCTCACGCCTGGTGATTTGGTCTTTTTTAAAACATCCCCAGGAATGCGCCACGTGGGTGTTTATGTTGGTGATAATAAGTTTATTCATGCTTCAAGTAGCGTAGGTGTGACGATGTCATCCCTTGCGAATCATTATTGGGTTGAACATTACGAAACGGCTCGACATCTTGAAGTGATGGGGTAAATATAATTCAAATTTTAGTTCTGTTGTTTGAACTACTTTTACCATACTGTGTCGAACGATTTTGAAATACTCCACTGTATTTATATATTTTATTAATGTGGTAATGGGAATAGATAATCTTGAATTATTAATTTAGCAAAGAGTATCTATTCATATGCCTGGCAGGAATGTTTTATATGAAGCATAAATTTATTCGTCATCTAGCGGGTGCAGTATTGATTATAGTGGCTGCGGGTAGCATGCTCGTAGGTTGTGATAACAAACAGGAAGGAGATACAACAATGAAATTTGTAAATGTAGAAAAGGTGTTAGTGGATGCCGGTCTGGTAAAACAAGAGCAAGATTATCTCATGGCCGTCAACCAACAGTTGCAGAAAGGTATGCAAATGGCTGAAAAAAGTTATACCAACCTACCCGCAGGAAAAGTCGAAGCAGCGCGAATCGCAGACAAAAATTTACTTACACAACAATGGAAAGCGCAGCAGCAGACCGCACGTAAGGTCGTGCTGAATACATTGAAAAAAGCGTCAGACTCTTACCGTATTGAGAAGAAAATTGATGTCCTCATGCCAACGCAAACCGCGTTATCTATTGATCCGGAACTGGATGTCAGCGCTGATTTGATCGCTAAATTGAAAACGGAAAAACTGGATTTTGGCAAACTGCCAGAAATAACCACTAAAGTGAGTGCCGAACCGGCGAAATAAGCGGCTGAGAAACCGGCATCTGAATAATCTCACCACAGTAATGAGCTTCGCTTGAACATGCGCGATGATCATTACTGTTTGACCCCCAACTAAGCATCATAAGAAAACGTGATGATAGGCATTTTTTTTGTTGGGTAGAATGGCTAAATTAATCCCTTGTAATGCCTGGATCAGCAGACAGGCCATAACTGAGCTGGCTTTCTATTATCTACTTTGACAGGAGCCAGTCATGTCTGCAAAACGTTTATGGATCAAAAATCCCCGCGCAGTTTTTACCGCTAATTCCCTGGATGCCACCGGTGGTGTGGTGATTGAAGGTGCGGTGATCCGCGAATTAATTCCCGCAGGGGGCGAACCCGCTATCCCTTGCGACCAGGTGTTTGATGCCCGCGAACTGGTCTTGTTACCCGGCCTTATCAACACCCATCATCACTTCTACCAAACTTTGACGCGCGCCTGGGCACCCGTGGTTAACGTGCCTCTCTTCCCATGGTTAAAAACGTTATATCCCGTATGGGCACGGCTTGATGCAGAAGCATTAGCCTTGGCCAGCAAAGTGGCGATGGCCGAATTGCTACTTTCCGGTTGCACCACCACCACGGACCATCATTACCTTTTCCCACAGGGCATGGAGGAGGCCATTGATGTGCAAGTGGATGTGGTGAGCGAAATCGGCATGCGTGCCGTATTAACGCGTGGTTCGATGAGCCTGGGTGAAGATGAAGGTGGGTTACCTCCACGCCACACCGTACAGAAGGCCGAGACAATTTTGCGTGACAGTGAGCGGCTGATTAAACGTTATCACCAGCGAGGCGATGGGGCGTGGCTACAAATAGCTCTTGCACCGTGCTCTCCGTTTTCTGTGACCACTGAAATTATGCGTGATAGCGCGTTGCTTGCAGAGCAAGAAGACGTGCGGTTGCATACGCATCTGGCTGAAACTATTGATGAAGAAAACTTCTGTCTGCAACGCTTTGGCTTGCGAACCGTGGATTATCTGGAAAGTGTTGGCTGGTTAAATAACAGAACCTGGCTTGCCCACGGTATCCATTTTAATGAGAGTGAAATTCAGCGTCTGGGGAGTGCGGGCGTCGGCGTCTGTCATTGTCCGGTTTCAAACATGCGCCTTGCATCAGGCATGTGTCCAACGGTTGATTTGGAAAATGCAGGCGCACCAGTAGGTCTTGGCGTGGATGGCTCCGCATCCAATGATGCTTCAAACATCATGTACGAAGCGCGGCAAGCACTGTATCTGCAACGTCTGCGATATGGTGCTGAAGCGATTACGCCGCAGCGGGTGTTAGGCTGGGCGACGCGTGGCTCGGCAAAACTAATTGGACGTAGCGATATTGGCGAAATTGCCGTTGGAAAGCAGGCCGATTTAGCGCTATTTGCCCAAGATGAACTGCGTTTTAGTGGCAGCCACGATGCGATTTCCGCCCTGTTATTATGCGGCGCAGAAAAGGCGGGTCACGTGATGGTTGGTGGCAAATGGCGAGTGACCGACGGTAACATCGTCGGGCTGGATGTGCCGGATCTGATCTCCCGTCACCGCAGGGCGGCGAAGAAATTAGTCGCTGATGTTTAATATTAGTCCTCAGTAACTTCCTCGCCGCTTTTGCCTTTGCCCCAGGCGACGCGGCGCTGAAGCATTTTTTCAGCGCCCGTCCGCTGGTTAAAGAATGTCTCGGCTTATGCAGCATCGACCACGCCTCTGGTTGAGCAGTTTCCATCCGCAAGTTACTCCTTATATAGCAACATCAACGTGTTCTGTTCCCTCGGGTCAGGCCTTGCTCTTTATGTCACCGCTAAGAAGAAGATGAAGCACAATATTGCCGCTCTGGTGATCCCGGCGATCATTACTGCAATGGCTGTTGGTATTACCGAACCCATCGAGTTTACCTATCTGTTTGTGGCTCCGGTGCTGTATCTGGTCAACGCCCTGATTGGTGCGACCCTGTGTGGCGCTCTATCTGCGGGGCGTAGGGGGTTTCATGCGTTCAGGTAAAAATCTTCAGATTGTGGTGGGTTTATCGGCTCCTATGGTGCGTGAATATTTCGAACAGGAGTATAATAAAGCCCGGCCTTTCAACCGGACACGACTAGCCTGGGGCAGCTGACTGATTAGAGCGGACGTGATCTATTGATTGAACCTGCGAGCCCTGATGGACTCGTAGGTCATTTTGTGACTTCAAAGGATGATGATATGACAACATTAAAAATAGGTATTCGCGGCCATGATCTTATCGATCAGACTCCAGAAGGGATGATTGCTTTTACGCGCCAGGAGGGGATTGACGGGCTGCAACTGGCGGTACACAGAAGTTGGGTCGAAGCCTGGCAGTCTCGTGATATCGACACGATTGTCGCCAATATTAAACAGCTTCAGCAGGCCGGTGTTTCCATCTTTCTGCTGGCCAGTTACTTCAACCCAGCTCACTCAGATGAGGATTTCTTAAAGAGTGAACTGGAGCGCGTGCGTTTTAATATTGAACTCGCTCGTCGTTGCAATGTAGGCGTCGTGGGCAGTGAGACTGGATCCCTGAACGATAATGACTGGACCTGGCATCCAGATAATCACAGTGCTGCCGCCTTTAAGAAAGTAGAGCAGACCTTTGAGCAGTTGAAACCCGAACTGGAGCAGGCGGGTTGTGATTTTCTGGTCGAAGCGGTCAGAGACCATATTATTTACGACGCCAATTGTCTGACGAGCCTGAACACGCAATTGGGCGATAATTTCAAGGTCACTCTTGATCTGGCCAACTTGCTGGATGCGGACAATGCTGAGAACTGGCGTGAGATTTTAGTCGATTTTCTCAACCAGCACGGTGAATACATCCAGCTATTCCATTTCAAGAATTTCATCTTACAAGGGCGAGATAAGATTCCGACGAGTCTGGAACATGGCCTGATTGACCATGTTGAGGTGTTGGCGGTGCTGGAACAGCGCCAACTGGCTCATATTCCGATCATTGTTGAAGAACTAACGGGTGAACCCTTGTTAGAAAGTGTGGCCTACCTGCGCCGCTTGAGTCAGTGATTCATGTTGTAGAGAGATACCTTCATACGAAAAATGGCGCCTTGGGTGCCGTTTTTCCTCATCTGTCCCCTGATCGGTGAGGTTATATACCCGGTTAAGATGGGGGCCGTCCGGAAATTAAGTGCAGATACAGCGGCCAGTAGGCGTTAGTACCGCCGGCTCGTACAGCCACTGAACTCTTTCCTCATACGTCGGCGTTATTGTCGGCTATGTGCCGAACCGGGGGCGATACCGGGACACCGAATATTCATTTAAAGGGTAAATGGCTGAAAGAAGCGGGGTTTGAGACGGGCGCACATCTCACCGTTAAAATATCGGATGGCTGCATTGTGATTATTAAAGACAGCGAAGAAGTGGATGTGCTGAAACATGAGCAGGAAGTGCTGCGCCAGCAACTGCGAGATATAAAGCAAGCCAACCGGAATATTAAAGCAGTGTTACGGGGAATGCCGAGTTAAGTAAAATGGCAGGAAAGATTAGTAGGATCTTTCCGCGCGCTTGCCGTATTGAAAATATTTATTTTTGCATTATAAATGGTTAAGCATATCAATAACTTCTTTAAAGAAATTTGTGCAGGCAACTTCTTCGCTATCATAATATTCAGGGTCGCTTCGCTCTCCTCTTTCGCTATAAAAAATGATCCACTTCCCATTTTCTTGTAGGAGACAAAGTGATTCATTTTTTTCATTATCAATTGAGTAACAATATTCCGGAATATTGTTTTTATGTAGCATATTGATAAGTTCAATTTTGGTTAACAACACTTGCCTCCAGCTTTTTCCAGATGACCAGAATCTAAATAAGATTGTACACTGTCCTCAAACTTATATTGAGTTCCCATCCCCGACTCTCCAAACCAAGGGGCTATTTTACTTTCAGCAACATTTGGGATTGGTTTCACCACTTTATAAACAGAATACGGTCCTGAATCCGTTCCAGGAGGTAAAGCTCGCATTGAATATGGTGTACCGTACGGAGAAGTATATTTCCCTCTTGGCAAACCATACCGATCAATAGTCGTTCCTGGTTCTAACGTTGTTTTCGTTATCGGGCCATGTGCTCCATCATTTGGAGGCCAGTATGTTACGGGTAGATTACTCAGCCCCAGCGGATCAACCCAACTCAACGGGTTATGCACATACCCGTAAGGGTTCACTCCCCCCGCCAACCCTATCGGGTCTGCCGAAATATACTGCCCTGTCTCTGTATCATAGTAACGGAAGCGGTTGTAGTGCAACCCGGATTCTGCATCCTCGTACTGCCCCGGAAAACGCAGTCTGCAACTCAGGTTGTCATCATTTGCACTTTCTTCCCGGCCCCACAGATGTTGCCTGCCGCGCCAGGCGATGGTGCCGTCTTCGGTCAGTAATTCCTGAATGCGGCCGACGGTGTCTGTGACGGCATAGTGCAGCTGGCCTTTTTCATAACGCGCCAGCGGCGTGACGCTGCCGGGCTCGTAAATCCAGCGGATACTCTCGTCATACGCCGGGGTGCCATCGGCATAAACCGGGATTTCTTCGGTCAGCTGGTCGCCATTCCAGTGGAAGTCATAACCGGTTTTCTCACGACTGGTGCAGCGTTTGCTGATACGCCTGCCGAACGGGTCATACCTGTATTCCCAGCGTTCCCCGTCCGGGGTTTCCAGCCCGGTGAGCTGGCTTCTGGCATCCCAGCGGTAGCGCCACTGGAGAGGGCGGTAACCGCCTTTATCCACCAGTTTTTCCACCAGACGCCCGTTTACATCGTATTTCCAGGTGATGTTGTGTTCGTTCACCACCCGGACAAATTTCCCGTCTTCGGGTTTTCCGCTGTCGGGGTTGATGCGCGAGGTGGTGTGCCGCCAGGCTTTGTGCCCGCGCGAGGCGACCCGGCCTTGCTGTTGTTGCTGGTATGCCTCACTTTCCAGCACCTCATTCACCCAGGTCTGGCGACGGGTGATATTGAGGTTCTGGTCATAGGTAAAGCGTTCTTCGCGCATCGGCACACTGCTGCTGCCGGTCCAGGTGGCGTGACTTATCTGGTCGTTCGCAGTCAGGGTGTGAACCGCGGTACCACGCAGCGAGTCGGCAATCATCGTCAGGTTGTAAGCTTTGTCATACAGCCACTGGCGGTGCAGGGTTTTGTTGCGCCGGTCGTGCGGGTTCAGCTCTGTCGGATTGCCGACCTGCTGCTCCGTCAGCCTCCCGGCCGGTGTATAGGCCAGTTGCTGGCGGAAGCCGGTGTCGTTCTGTCGGATGATTTCCTGTCCGCGCAGGTCGTGGGAGAAGGTCAGTGGCGTATGGTCAGCCAGCTGCCACCGGGTCAGTTCCCCCATCAGACCGCGGGTGAAGTGTTCCGTAATTCCCGCAGTAGTGCGTTGTGCAATATGGTCACGTTGTGCACCGAACTGGTATCCGGTGCGCCGGCCGTTGAGGGTTTCGGCGCACAGTCGCCCGGCCTCGTCATATTCATACGTGACGGTGGCATCCTCATTCTTCGCTTCGACCAGACGGCAGAGGGTATCGTGGCGGAAGAGAGTGGTACTGAGTGTGCGGATGCTGTCCCCCTGAGTGACATCCTCGCGTACCACCTGGTCGGTGACGTTATACACCCGGTTAAGACGGGTGCCGTCCGGGAACGAAGTGCAGATACAGCGACCAGCGGCGTCGTAGCTGTACGTCAGCGTACGGCCGGTAAAGTCAGTTTCAGCGACAAGCTGCCCGGCTTTGTCATAAGTCAGCCGGTAATGCCCGCCGGCGGCGTTGATGATTTCAGTGAGGCGGGTGAGTTTATCGTAACGACATTCCAGCCGTTCGCCATCCGGGCGTATCACGGCCGTCAGCAGGTCAAACGCACCGTATTCATAACGGGAGGTTTTCCCTTCCCCGTCGGTAAAACTTTCGGTGAGTTTTTCGCTGTTCTGGCGCATCAGTTCGCGCACACCGTCCGGTCGGTTGATTTCTTCAATGCTGCCCTGTGGTCCGGCGTGGTTTTTGCTGTGGCGGAACTGCGTGGTGAAGCCCAGCGGGTCTTTGGCACTCAGCAGGCGGCCCAGCATATCCTGTTCTGTGTGCGTGACGCCGCCGTTCGGGGCGATGGTTTCCCGTACCTGGTGCAGGCTGTCGTGGCGCCAGCGCCAGGTTGCGCCGCCGGGCAGAATGTGGGCCAGTAAATCGCCCTGTGCACTGTAGCTGAACTGCTGGCTCCGGCCCTGCGGGTCGGTGAGGCTGAGCAGGCTACCGTGGTCGTCGTAAGCCCACAGCCATGTCTGGTCGCCCGGAGCTGTCAGGCGAGTGAGCTGCCCGGCGGCGTTGTATTCGTAGCGGAGGCTGTGGCCGCCGGGGAGGGCAACATGACGGATGTCACCTTCCTCGTTATAGTGGTATTCCGTGGTGCGCCCGAGGGCGTCGGTGCGGGACTGAAGCTCCATTCCCTCCCATGCAGTGATTTCTTCCCGACCCAGTGCATCGGTGATGCGGGTGACAAGGTTATTTTCGTTATACCGGTAAAGTTTTTGTCCCCCTTCTGCGTCCAGGTAGGTGGTGCAATGTTCTTCATCGTTATAGATAAAACGGTCATTGTAATAACCTTCCGGGGTTGAGAGCGCTGTAACCCGTCCGGCCTCATCATAACGGTAGCTGACCTGCGTTTTATCTGTGTCCCGCCAGCGGGTCATAAACCCTTCCGGCGGATATTCATGCCATAGGTGAGTAAACTGGAAGGTGTCGCACTCTGCCAGAAAACCATTATTGTCATAGTGGCAGGTGACGAGACGCTGGCGCTGTGGCGTAACCAGGTCAATGCTCATCAGTTGCCGGTGTTGCCAGTCAAGTGTGAGTGTGTAACCGTCGCTATGGCGGATTTGAGTCAGCAGTTCATCGGTGCGGATAAAATCAATGCGGTTACAACTGCGGTCATAAATAGCGGATAGCAGGTAAGTCTCATTGCCTGATGGGGAAAACACCTGGGTCTGTTGCGAACGACGGTCAAAAACAAACAGTTGTTCGCGAATGTCCCCCGCCAGCCGGTAATGCGCCTGACGGGAGTTAACAGCTTCGAGGAAAATACCGTCCTGAGGGATGGGGTAATAGAGCACCACACCTTCGTGATCGGTGAAGTGTAAATCACCGCCGTGCACCGTCAGAGAGGCAGACCATTCATCGCTCCATTTGGGGCCGAACAGACCGCCACTTTTGGCTTGCGAGCGGTAGATACGTGAGAGGGATAGAGGCAATGTGCCGGGCAGGGCCAGGACACTCAGTTCCTGGAGAAAATCGCCAGTTACCACATCAACAGGTTCACCCGCTTTGGTGCAAAAAGATAATGAAAAGTTTTCCCCTTCTCCTGCCTGACCCTTTGTTTTTCCTTTGACCCTGGCACCATCCATGTCTATGCCTCCCGCAGATCGCAGAGAATATGCCATCATCATTCCCTGAACTGCTTGCATTAGCGCCCGGTTCTGCGGTGTGTCTATAGTATTAAAGTTTTCAAGCGCCTCTCCGCCTATCTGCTCGGCAATGTTCCGCGCCGTTTCAGCAGACATATTGTAATAACTCCCAGCACTCAGCATTGCACCTATTGCCTGGCTATTCATGACATCGTCAGGTGTATGGTCGGTGAAAAAATCTGTGGTCGCATTCTGAATAGCGTTTGCCATATCGGCCATTGCCAGGACGTCCTGGCGCTGAGACTCCACATATGATGTTAACAAAGACTGAAAGAACTCCTTTTCCTCTGTGGTTTCAGTCTGAATGCCAAGGTCAGCATTGTGGGCAGATACAATCGCTGCCGGGGGCTGGCCAACAATAATGCCCGTGGTATTTCTGGCATTCATCCAGAACATATCGTTATGACGCAAAACGGGTTCCCCCCCGACCCGCACGGTCTGACTGTGTGCCAGTGGTTCGCAGATATCACCGACGGTGCCACTCGACACTCCCTTCGCGATACCCGCTTCATCACCTTTTGTCTGAGGCATGAAGCTCTGATTAAGTACCAGCAGCGTGCCGCCATTGGCCCTCACATTAGGGACCACATTTACGGCTTCGGCCATATTTGCCGTTACTGGATAGGGGACTGGGGGTATTGCCGGGCCCATTGGGGTTTTACATACATCGGGTTTGGTGCTGACTACCTGCCACTGGATGTCCTGGCGCGCAATGTAATTTATCGCCATATTCATTTCCCTTCGGTGTGGTAGCGGGCTTCCATTGCCCGGAGATCATCGCGGACTGGTAACAGGTAACGCCAGGTCAGTGCGACAGTAAGCTTGTCGGTATCTATTGCCAGGGTATCTATCCATAACAGTTGTGGTATCAGCCCACCGGTGTTCATTCGAAGTAACACCATTGCCTGATGAGCCGGAAGGGTAAAACGGATATCCCCATCTGGGTGAAAGCCTGTTATCACAAATTCTGACCCCGGTTCGGGATATGGAATTCGCTGGTCATCCGGTGCGCAGTTCCAGTAATTGAAATCAAAATCATCCGGCAGGTCGGGGTGCTGCGTTTCCAGCCATTGCTGGTCGAAGGTTCCTGCCAGCGGCAGGCGTGGCAACCAGGTGCGACCGATACACCCAAAGCCGGCAGGCTGAAATCCGGGGGTAAACCAGTCAGCTTTTCCGTCAAGGCAGGCAACAAATTGTTTGAGGGTAAACGGGGCGTCCAGCGCGATGATACGGGGAGCTTCAACCTGCTGAACGTCACAGGCCCGTAGATACCATGGTTGTGTGTAGCCCAGCCCCAGTGGATTCACCGGGCAGACTATATGTGCCAGCGGTGGGTTCTCCTGGTTGGGATGTTCGCGGCGCTGTTTTTCGGTAAGGCGGTCTTCTTCGGGAATGTGCTCAGCGTGTTCACTGTCAGCCTCCACGCGGCACTCGCCGCCAAAGGCGTAACGGTAATTCAGCGGCAGGGAAGTAAATGGCTCCGGCGGCGTTTCATACCATTGCCCGGTTAGCGCCTGGCGCTGGTAAAAGTGTCTGCCGGTTATCCGCAGTTTCTTGTCCACCAGTACTTCACCAGACGGTGAGCACATCAGTATACCTGCCGTCATTTCCTGCGCGGCAGCACCGCCAGGTGTATAAGCTGTACCGTTGACGATGATATCGCAGAGAGGTTTCAGCGGGGCGAGGTCGCTTTCACGCATAACCGGGGAAAGGTTTATCTCACCGGCATATTCATCTTCCACACATAACGGCAGCACCGGGTTTTCCATCAGTAGTGCCTGCCACCGTCCCTCAGAATCCTGTACCAGCCGGAAGCCGGTTTTTATAGCGACGACGTGGTGGCGTTCGTTATGTTTGTCATCCATCGCGTATTCCATCACTGAGAATGGCGTCAAGTTACGGAATTCCATTTTCTACACCTCAGTTAATATCTACATCTTTTCCCTTGATCTCCACGGGACCGCTGGCAGTGAATTCAAACTCAGTGCCTTTGATGGTTACTTTCCCGCTGTTTTCCAGGGTGATGGAGCTGGAACCGCATATGAGTTCGATTTTATCCACTGATTTAATTTGGGTTGCGTGGCCCACATCAAGCGTATAGTCCTGTTCTACTTTGATTTTTTGAGACTTATTCACCGTCTCATTATCTTCGCCTGTGATAACTGTTTTCTGATTTCCTCCGACGTTTTTCTCGCGATTTTCCGTGATATCCAGTGTCTGATTATTTTGTACCGTTATCTTTTGATCGTGGGTGACAGTGATTTTCTGGTCATGACCCCCTTCCTTTTTACTGCCTACATTCACGACTTGGCCAACGCCCACGGTGACCGTCTGGTTATTCTTCACTGTCTCGGTATGGTCGTGGTTTACCGTGGTTGTTCGGTCATGTAGCACTTCTGTCTGCATATCTTTCTGGGCATGGATGTAAACCTGTTCTTTACCGGTTGCATCTTCAAAGCGCAGTTCATTAAAACCATCGCCTTTGTAGGTTTTCGAACGAATCGTCATCTGGGTTTTGGTGCCAGGCAGACTACCGGGAGAACGGTTATCCTGATGATAAGTGCGCCCCATAATGATGGGTTGGTCTGGGTCGCCATTGAGGAAGTCCACTATTACTTCTTGACCTATACGCGGGATAGCCAGGTTACCAAACCCCGCGCCAGCCCAGGCCTGTGACACTCTGACCCAACAAGAACTGTCTTCAGTTTTTGAGTGGTATCTGTCCCAGTGGAATTTCACACGTACCCGGCCATGTTCGTCACAAAAAATCTCTTCTCCGGCTGGGCCTGTGACAATAGCGCTTTGGGGACCATCGACTTTGGGTTTAGGTCGAGGTGAAGTGCGCCAGGTTCTGTCTGCTGGTATTGCGGTAAATTGGTTACTTAGTGTGGTTCCTTGCCCCTGATTACCATGCTGTGCCTGAGGCTGAGCACCCGTGATGATACTGCTGACGACCTGCCAGCTACGGTTCAGAGGTACCTGTGGATGGTTTAACAGCGTGAAGTTTGTTCCAGGCCATAGATTTGGTGAGTTACTGACTCCGGTGCCTTTTTCCGCATCGTTGCGCAGACCGTCCATCTGGTAGCGAGTAAAATCCTGGCCGTGTTGTTCATCTTTGAACCGTCCTGGATAGTCAAAGATTTCATATTGTGAGAACTGGTTGTTTAGGTTTTCACCTTGCTGGTTGTATTGCCCTCGCCACCCCGGAACTTTAAAGGTGTAATCTTGACTCATAACAGACGAAGGCCGGACATTGGCCTCATAACAGAACACACTAATACATTCATTAGTGACTTCAGTTGTCGTATTCGGGTTGAAAGAAATAGGGGTCAGTAACTGGGATAGGCCTGCCACATCATCACACAGTGTCAGTTTTTGGTTCGGTTCATCTGCGGACATTTTGTCATAAAAGAAAATCCCCTCTTCTGACCACAGTCTTGTCAGAAATTCCAGGTCCGACTCTCCATATTGCACGCAAAACTCTCGGGGAGAATGCTGTTGATAAAGGGATGGAGTCCAATCTGTTACACCGTTTTCATTAAGCAGACTGCTTGAAATTGCCTTGATATCTTGTTGCTGGAATATACGAAAGTTTTGTCGCAAACCACAGCGCCACAGGGTTGGGTGAATTCTGAAGCGGTATTGCATCTGCCATTGGTCATTATTTTGCATCCCAAAACTAACTACAACACCTTTGACATAACGCAGTGCCTTCATCCCCTGCCAAATGGTCAGTGTGACGTTCTTTTCCAGTAAAACTTTCGCTTCCCGATCAAATGACTTACTGACAACATCTATGTCCAGGACAAACGGTGAACAATATTTTTGCATTAGCACAAAGTTAACAACAGCGAACGTATCCGGCACCTGACCGTCTACCTCCATTGTGAAACGCAGTCCTTTTAATGACATAATAAACTCCCTGTGTTCACAGGGAAAACAGACGAACCGCCATGCAGCAACTGTGAATGTAAAGCGTTACGTTTATATTCAGACATGCTACCGCCAAGGTTTCCGGTATATTCCATCTCCCGTGAAAAACATAACTTCTTTATTCGGACAGCCCTTTCGGCTTACGGATAGATACAAAAACAACATTCTGCCTATAAGGCAGAATGTTGTTAGTTCACTTTGACACTTACGCTTCCAGCGGTGCGCGCCAGTCATCAGCACCGGAAGTGCCTGACTTGACGTGTTCCCACTCGATTTTGCGGTATGCCAATGACACAGCGACCAGTTGAGTAAATTCTCGCTGGGTCGGATCCTGGCAGTGCGGCATATGCAGATTGATATCGACAATGGTCGAATCTGTCAGGCGCGTAGTGAAATAATGCTCTTGCTTGCCTTCAACCGAGGTACGCCACCAGTGCAGCTCAATTGTTGGAAGCATTTCACCGCTTGCCAGTGCGTTGTACAACAGCGGCACAGATTTGTTCAGTGCTACGGTAAAAATGAACGGCTTGTGCGCTCGTTGACCACTTGGCTGACCGGATTGCGGGTCAGTTGGGACAGTCACGTTATGCAGAAATTCCTGCACTAGCATTTCATCTTCGTGGCCCTGAACATAAATGTTACCGACAGAATCGGCGGTAAATGCACCAGCAGTGATGTGTCCCTGGGTTTGACCTTTGATTGATATATAACAAGGGGTAGGCATAGTTTTAACTCCTTTTTAGTTGCTGCTAATGATTGCCTACCGTTATTCCTCGGTAGGCAGAGGCGGCACGGCTTTTGCCGAGAACCGCAACATTTCTGTAGCTGGTATGTTGGTAAAAAATAAATCCAGATGCATATAAAATTTAAGAGCTATTTATATGAATTAACATAATCCATATAAATTATTTATATGTTTTTGTGTCGTTAAAACATGCTAGATCGTGATCGGCGCTTCCCGCAATAAATGTTTTTATTATTTTTTGATTGGTGGCTTTTTTATTCAGTATCATAAAATAAAAACACAAAGATACACTACTTCCTAAATAATACTTCAGTGTGTCTTTATTTAGTATTAATCAGTGGTTAATAAGTGGAATTTCTTTGTGTAACTCGTTGTTTTTATTTGTTTGTTTATTGTGGTGCTTCTTTTTGATTTATTTTCTATCAAGGTTTCTTGTCTTTTTGTAATAAAAAAGTTTTTTTGAAATTAATTGACGTGAGAGTAGGATACGCTTTAAAAGATATGGATTGATATTATTAAACTGTCACTGCAACGGCATTTTTGTTGTACAGATTATGCCGTTTTATGGCCTGAACAATAAACCGATGGACTATTCTCATGAGCAGCAATAAAAACGACGGTAGCATCGCGCCTAAAGAGCGCATCAATATTCGCTATACCCCTAAAACTGATGGTCAGGTATCTGAAGTTGAGTTGCCGCTTAACCTGCTGATCACCGGTAATCTGAAAGGAACGGCTGATGACACTCCGCTGGATGAGCGCCAGCCAGTTTCTATAAACAGAAATAATTTCAACGCTGTGCTGGAAAAGTCCGGAATAGAACGGGATTTCATCGTTCCTTCTGTACTCGGCGAAATTCCCGATATGCAGATGAATGTGAGCTTGAAAGTGAAGTCAATGGCAGATCTTTCACCAGACCGCGTTGCAGCACAGGTACCAGAAATGAAAAAACTACTTGAACTGCGTGAGGCTCTGGTGGCGCTGAAGGGGCCGATGGGCAATATCCCTGCTTTCCGCGCCCAGATTCAGGCGCTACTTGATAATGAAGACACTCGCGAACAACTGATTGTGGAGTTGGGCCTAGTTGGTCGGAAATAACTTTGTACAAGGATTTCAGTATGTCAGATACCACATTGCAGCAACAATTCTCTCCCACCACGCCAACGGCTGCACCCTCCCTGTTGGATGAAATTATGGCGCAGACCCGTTTTCAGCCAGCATCAGAAAGCTATGATGCTGCTCGTCAGGGCGTGACTGCGTTTATTGCCGCCCTGTTACAGAGCGACTCAGATGCGGAGCCTGTCGATATTCTGGCCGTTAACGCCATGATTGCTGATATTGATACGCGCATGGGGCGTCAGATGGATCTTATCCTCCACGCTCCGGAACTTCAGGAGTTGGAGTCGTTTCTGCGTTCACTGAAGTTACTGGTTGATCGTGCAGACACGCGAGAGAACATCAAAATTCATGTGCTGCATGTCACCAAAGAAGAATTGCTGGATGATTTTGAATTTGCCCCTGAGATTACTCAGTCTGGTTACTACAAGCACGTTTACTCCAGTGGTTTTGGTCAGTTTGGCGGTGAACCAGTAGCAGCTGTTATTGGTAATTATGCTTTTGATAACAATGCGGCAGACATGAAGTTGCTCAAATATGTCAGTGCGGTCAGCGCGATGGCTCATGCGCCGTTTCTGTCAGCGGTCTCTCCGGAATTTTTCGGACTGGATTCGTATACCGAATTGCCGGGTATGAAAGATGTGTCCGCGATTTTTGAAGGCCCGGCATATACCAAGTGGCGTGCCCTACGCGAATCGGAAGACTCTCGTTATTTGGGACTGACCGCTCCGCGTTGTCTGCTGCGCCATCCGTATGCACCGGATGAAAACCCAGTTAAAAGTTTTAACTACCGGGAAGATGTCAGCCGCAACCATGAAGACTACCTGTGGGGTAACACTGCGTTCCTGTTGGCAGCCAATATGGCTGAAAGCTTCATGGCGAGCAGGTGGTGCCCAAATATCGTCGGCCCACAGAGTGGGGGGGCAGTGAAAGATTTGCCAGTGCATCTGTATGAGTCGATGGGACAGCTTCAGGCTAAAATTCCGACAGAAATACTTATCACTGACCGCCGAGAATACGAGCTGGCAGAAGAGGGCTTCATTTCTCTGACTATGCGAAAGGGTAGTGATAACGCGGCATTTTTCTCAGCAAATTCGGTGCAAAAACCTAAAACTTTCCCAAATACGCCGGAAGGGAAGGCTGCTGAAACGAATTACAAACTGGGTTCGCAACTTCCCTACCTGTTCATAATCACGCGTTTAGCTCATTACATCAAAGTGCTGCAACGCGAGCAGATTGGTTCATGGAAAGAGCGGGGCGATCTTGAGCGTGAGTTGAATACCTGGATTCGTCAGTATGTGGCCGATCAGGAAAACCCACCTTCTGAAGTTCGCAGTCGCAAACCACTGCGTCAGGCGAAGATTGAGGTATTGGATGTAGAAGGCGAGCCAGGCTGGTACCTGGTTGCACTCTCTGTGCGTCCGCATTTCAAGTTCATGGGCGCCAGCTTTGATTTATCCCTGGTGGGTCGTCTGGACAGGGAATAACCATGATGAAGGAGCGGGAGTTAGGGGGGAGTTTATTTGAACGCATCCGGGAAGCGGTGGATCTGCCTGTGCGCAGGAAACCGAAAGAAGCGCTGCTGCGCTCTGTTCGGAGCAATCTGCAAAATGTACTCAACACCCGTTCCGGCAGTTGTTACGGGTCACCGGAGCTGGGTATCACCGATTTAGATGATGATGCCCTGACCTCCGGTGATTTCAGAAATCAAATAATAAATACCATCAGAAACTGTATGTTGCGCTACGAACCTCGTATGTCGGAAGTGGTGATATCGGCAACTGCAGAGGATGGATATTCGCCATTGGAACTGTGTTTTCATATTGTGGCGTATATGGATTTCAGCGAAAGCAGGGATGTTCTGGAGTTCGATATCCTGCTGGATAACCGCCAGCACTGGTGTGTGGAGTAGAAATGGCTTTCGAAGAACGCTACTACCGGGAAGAGCTGGATTACTTGCGTCAGCTTGGCAAGCTGCTGGCGCAAGAAAAACCTTACCTGGCCCGTTTCCTGGCTGAAAAGGAAGGCGATCCGGATGTCGAGCGCCTGATGGAGGCGTTTGCTTTCCTTTCTGGCGGTCTGCGGCAGAAATTGGAAGATGAATTTCCTGAGTTCACACATGGACTGATTAACATGCTGTGGCCCAACTATCTGCGCCCAGTTCCGTCCATGACAGTAATTGAATATCAGCCCCAAAAAGAGTTACAGACCGCTGTTGAGGTATGCCGTAACGAATTGGTAAGAACCAATACAGGTAGCAGCTCACAATCTCTCGCCCCCGGAGGGCTGACTGATGACGAGAAAGCGACGCCTCCTGCCTGCTATTTTACTCTTGCACGCAATACATGGCTGCAGCCCCTGTATATCAAGGATGTTCGCAACGTCAGTAGCCTGAAAGAGGGGGTCATTGAGGTTGATTTCTTCACTGAGGGGAATGTCTCTTCCCGTTCCCTGGACATGAATAAATTAACCTTCTGGTTGGGTAACGAGGATGACTACACTCGTTACCAGCTTTATCTGTGGTTCAGCGAGCGGTTGATGGATGCTGAACTAGTTTCCGGAACGCATCGTTTCCCATTACCAAAATTGTGGCTGGAAGCTGCCGGATTTGAACGGGATGATGCGTTACTGCCATGGCCAAAAAACGTTCACACCGGCTACCGTGTACTCCAGGAGTATTTCTGCTATCCGGAGAGTTTTTTCTTCTTTAACTTGCGTGACGCAACACCGTTACCGGAGGATTTTCCGGTTCACACTTTCACGCTGCGCCTGCATTTTAACCAGCCGTTGCCTGTGGATATTAAGCTGCGCAAGGATTCTTTGCGCCCGTACTGTACACCAGCGGTAAACCTGTTTGCATACCATGCCGAACCTGTCAGCCCAGACGGTAGCACACCGCAGTATCCGCTGCGCGCCAGCCATCAGCATCCGGAAGCCTATGATATCTTCCGAGTGAAATCTGTATCCAGCAAGGTAAGTAATACATCTGACGGTAAACCCTTCCGCCTCTGGCCTGAATTTGAAGGCTTTCAGCATCAAATAGAATACAGCCGCCAGCGCGAAGTCGTTTACTGGCACCACCGGACAAAGACCTCGCTGTTCCATCGTGGTTTGGAACATTCCATCGCTTTTGTTCATGCAGATGGCAGCCTGCCGGAGCATTCCGGACTGAGCGATGAAGCGATCACTGCCTCACTGGTTTGTACCAACAGGATGCTACCTGCATCGCTACACACCGGTGATATCAGTGTAGCGGTTAACAAAAACTCGTCTGTAGCATCCTTCGGCAATGTCACGCGTCCTACCCGTCCATTGTACCCAGTCACGGACGGTGACATGCACTGGTCGCTGATTTCCTGTATGAACCTGAATTACCTATCCCTGCTAGACAAAGACGCGCTAATTCAGGTTATGCGTACATTCGACTTACCTGGGATCCACCACCCGCAGCAGGCAATGCTCTCACGGCAAAAGCTGGATGCCATTGAAAAACTTGATACTCACCCAGTTGACCGTTTGTTTAAAGGGGTGCCAGTACGTGGATTATCCACCACGCTGTGGATCAACCCCACTCCCTTTGTCTGCGAGGGGGAGATCTACCTGCTGGGAACCGTGCTGTCGCACTTCTTCGCCCTGTACGCCAGCATCAATTCATTTCACTGTCTGAAAATCATCAACACGGAAAGTCAGGAGGCCTGGGAATGGCAACATACCGGTCAGCACGCCCTGATGTAGCGAAACGGGACTCTGTCCCGTCAGATGTGCGCGGGATGAATTTTTATGTCCTGATGGATGCGCTGTACCGTCAGTACGGGGATTTGGGCGAGGAGCCTACCTTGCGGACGGAACCTCACGGGGAAGTGGCGCTGTTCAAATCCGATGCCGGTATTGCTTTTCCAGGAAGTGACTTGACTACGCTTGAGTGCAACGACACAGGGCAGTTCTCTCTGACCACCAGGTTCCTCGGTTTCTCAGGTAGCCAATCCCCTTTACCAGGATATTACCTGGATAAGATGGCTCAGGAAGATGCTCAGAACGAAGAGGGGCTGAAGGAGTTTCTCGATCTGTTCAGCCACCGCTGGACACAGTTTTCTTACCACGCCTGGCGTAAATACCGCTATTACATCTGTTTTCGCAATGGTGGTACGGATACTTTTTCGCAACGTATGTACGCCCTGGTGGGGCTAGGTAATCAGAGCATTCGCGGCAAACTTGCTATCAACCATAGCAAGATGCTTGCCTACGCAGGGGTGCTGGCGACACCGGGGCGTTCACCGGATGTGGTATGCAATCTCGTATCCCATTGCTTTGATCTGCCGGATGTCGCCATTGATAGTTGGCAACTGCGTAAAGTACCGATTGAGCCATCACAGCAGAACCGTCTGGGTGTCCGCCATTCGAAGAAGAAAACCGCAGGGTATATCCCTGGGCGCTCGGTCATCGGCGTTAATTTTACCCTCGGTGCGAGGGTGCCGGACCGCAGCGGAAAATTCCTGCTAAAGATTGGCGGCTTATCGATGGCTCGCTATCTGTCTTTTTTACCGGATGGTGATAACCACCAGGCGTTAACGGTGTTTATTTCTTTTCTTCTGCGAGATCAGTTTTCCTGGGATTTGCGACTAGATCTGGCGCCAGAGCAGGCTCAGGGAATGCGACTAGGTGACCGAGCCCGCTCCTGTATTGGGCGTACTGCGTTTATTGGTCTGCCAAAAACACCGCCCTCTGTCACCCTCCACATCAGGAAATAATTTTATGGATCAGTATATGACTGAGGAAATACCACAGTCTTCCGCATTATCACTGACGTTGCAGGTGATGAACGGCAACGAACTGGAAAGTGGACGCGCCGCAAAATGCCTTTTTTCCAATGGAGGTGGGGATATTGGTCATACGCAGGCGTGCTTCTGGCCGATACAGGATCGAGCAGGTTCGGTTGCAGGTCGTGCCTGCCAGGTAATTCTGCATGATGGCACATTCTGTTTACGCAATTTGACACCTGGATTGATGATTAATCAGGCCTCGGTAGCTGTGGGTACTGGGCTGGTGCGTTTGTGCCAGGGCGATGAGATCGGCTTGGGTACGCTGGCATTGAAAGTGTTTATCCACGAAGGAAAGCTTGTGAGTTATGGCGAACAAATGGCCGCACCTGAAACGATAGTGACCAACCGTGATCGACTGGCTGATGCCCTGCTGACCACTGACGGCCAGCCTACATATCCAGGAATGCCTCACCGCCATCAGCTTGCAGACACGGTTGCAAATGGTTTCTCCACCGACCCATTGCAGGTGCTTCAGGCTGAAAACCTGACCACCGCAGGCGATCTGCTTTCAGGCATGACACGCGTCAGGGCTTCTGCTCAGTTGTCCGATCCCGCCAATAATAGTGGGATCGATATTCCGTTTATGGATCTTCCTCCCATGTATGCCGATGCCCGTGACAATAGTGACAGTAATGAGAATAGCGTTTCGCCAGCAGAGATGGCGCAGCGCCATCTTGCCGTTAGCCCGCTTCTCCGCGGGTTGGGTAGTACGCTCACCGTACGCAACTCTCAAGATGCAGACGATTTTCTTGAAGAAGCCGGACGTTCATTACAAGCCGCAATAAAGGGTCTGCTTGAGCTACAACAACGCCAAAGCAGCCTGTCAGACAAACATCTACGCCCCCTGGAAGATAACCCACTACGTCTGAATCTGGACTATGCCACTGCTGTGGATGTGATGTTTGCCGAAGGTAAAAGCCCGGTACATCTTGCAGCCCCTGCGGCTATTGCTGAGAGCCTGCGTAATGTTCGCCATCATGATGAAGCGAACAGGGCGGCAATAAATGAAGCATTGCACGTGATGCTGGATGCTTTCTCTCCGCAGAGTCTGATGCGTCGTTTTGTTCAGTACCGTCGCAGCCATGAACAGCGTCAGCAACTTGATGATGCAGGTTCCTGGCAGATGTACAGCCATTATTACGAAGAACTGGCTTCAGATCGCCAGCAGGGTTTTTCCATGTTGTTCAACGAAGTATACGCCCAAGTCTATGACCGAGTACTACGTGAGAAACAGCGGGAGCCTGAATAGTGAAAGGACGTGTTTTCTGCATCTGGATAACGTTGCTTACCGCAACCCTGAGTGGTTGCGAGACAGCGAAGAAAATCGGTCAGGTGATCAGCGACCCGAACGTTCAGGTTGGAAAGCTGGCGGAGCAGCCGTCGGAAATCACTATTACCCTGCTAACTGAACCGGACACCAATACCAATGTAGATGGTGAAGCCGCACCAGTGGATGTGCAATTGGTTTACATGAGTGATGACTCAAAATTACAGGCCGCGGATTATGACCAGATTGCCAGCACGCCGTTACCGGACGTGATCGGGAAAAACTATATCGATCACCAGGATTTCAGCCTGTTGCCTGACTCTATGAAAACCCTGCCACCTGTGAAACTGGATGAAAAAACACAGTTTATTGGTGTCATCGCCTATTTTTCTGACGATCAGACTACTGAATGGAAACAAATCGAACCAGTGGAAGGCGCAGGTCACCATGAGTATCGCCTGCTGGTACACGTACGGCAGAACAGCATCGAAATGAAAAAAGAGGAAAACTGATAATGGCGACCATGAAAAATAAAGTGATCTGGCAGGAAGGTTTGTTCGCCGTGCCTCAGCATTTTCAACAACAGCAGCGCAACCACGAATATCTGCTGAACCAGCGTATCAATGCCCGGGATGATTTCACCTGGGGGTTCACTGATCTGTCACTCAATATCGAACTCCTCGCGCAGGGGAAAATTATGCTTTCCAGTGCGACCGGCTGTATGCCGGATGGCACAGTGTTCAGTATTCCTGAGCAGGATCATCTTCCCATTCCTTTTCAACCCATCGATTTGTCCGCTCCGGGAAGCCATGATATTTACCTGGCGATACCGGTGGTCAGCGATATTATCTGCGAAATTAAGGGGCATCAGAGTGCCGGGAATGGAACGGAGCGATACAGCTTAACCCGCACCGATGTCCGTGATTTGCATTCCGACGGCGGCGACGTACAGCAGATCGAACTGGGAAAACTAGTACCAAAAATTGTCAGCGGCGCGGACGATCTCAGTGGCATGGTGACATTGCCGTTATGCCGTATCCGAAGCCAGCAACCCAATGGTGCGCTGGTGTTGGACGAGAGTTTTATTCCCACCTGTCAGGCCATTCGGGTCAGCACGGTGCTGCGTGGATTTGCCGGTGATGTGCAGGGTCTTATCAGCAATCGCGCCAGTGAATTGGCAAAACGTATCGGCTCACCGGAGCAAAGCGGTATTGCTGATGTCGCAGAATTTATGATGTTGCAGATGCTCAATCGCAGTCAGATGCACTTCAATCACCGTTCACACCTACATACTTTGCACCCCGAAACTTTTTATCTGGATCTGGTCCGGCTGCTGGGTGAATTGATGACGTTTACTGAAAATAGCCGTCAACCCTGTAGTGTGGAGGTTTACATTCATCGTGACCTCACCATGTCGTTTAAGACGGTGATACCGGAACTGCGACGTGCGCTCAATACTGTGCTGATGCCACGTGCGCAGAACCTGCCGTTGAGCTTCACGGATGGTGTCTATCTCGCTACTGTTAACGATCCGGCACTGCTGCAGTCCGGCTCCTTTGTACTGGCGGTCCGTGCACGTATGCCGAGTAACCAGATTATTCTCCAGTTTACTCAGCAGTCAAAAATCGCCGCTACCGACAAGATTCGCAATGTGGTCAGTGTACAGGTGCCGGGCGTGCCGCTGCGTACACTAACTGCAGCTCCGCGCCAGCTTCCATATCACGACGGATATGTCTACTTCGAACTGGAAAAAGGTTCTTCGGCCTGGCAGGACGTGGTGAAAGCCGGTGCGCTGGCACTACATATTTCCGGCAATTTCCCAGAGCTGGATTTGCAGCTGTGGGCGATAAGAGGCTAAGTCTATGAGCGAACAGTCCATTCTTCTGTCTGACAAACATGACTCTCTCCTCACTGTGGATTCCTTTGGGCAAAACAGCATGGTTCCACCTGAAAGTGGAGAGGAAATATCACTACGCCATTACCGCCTCGCGCTGCGTGGTAACAGCCTCAACCCAATGATTGATGCTGCCACGCCGATGCTGGGCATGGTCATGCGTGTGACGGGGATGAACAGCCATGCCATGCCGGAATATCTGTTTCCTCAGGTGGTGACGGATGTGCAGGCAATCGAGCAGTTACTCCAGGAACAGGGTTACGAACCTGGCGCTATCGTTTCATTTCGCTACATCCTCTGCACCTTTATAGACGAGGTGGCATTAGGTAATGGCTGGTCGAATAAGAATGAGTGGATCAAACAATCCTTACTGGTGCATTTCCATAATGAAGCGTGGGGCGGCGAGAAAGTCTTTATTTTGCTGGAGCGACTAATGCGCGAACCAAAACGCTACCAGGATTTACTGGAGTTCTTATATCTGTGTTTTTCGCTGGGTTTTCGTGGGCGCTACAAAGTTTCGGTACAGGATCTGGGGGAATTTGAACAGATTTACCGCCGTTTGCACCACGTTTTGCATGGGCTGCGTGGCGATGCACCGTTCCCACTGCTGCATCAGGATAATAAAACGCAGGGCGGGCGTTATCAGTTAATCAAGCGGCTGACCATTAAACATGTGCTGTTCGGCGGATTTACTGTGTTGGTTCTGTTTTTCCTGTTTTATCTGCTGCGCCTGGATAACCAGACGCAGGATATTCTCCACCAGTTAAACCGGCTGCTCGCCAGGTAAGGACACCTATGATCCAGATTGATTTATCAACGTTGGTAAAACGCCTTAACCTATTTTCCAGGCAGGCGTTAGAGACGGCTGCTTCGGAATGCATGAGCCAGCAAGCGGCAGAGATTACTGTCAGCCACATACTAATACAGATGCTTGCTATTCCCCGTAGCGATCTGCGGGTGATCTGCGAACACGTTGAGATTAGGTTGGATGATTTACGCCAGGCGCTGACAGTGGAAAATTATGCCAGCCCCCGTTCGACAGACAGTTACCCATCTTTTTCACCGATGCTAGTTGAATGGCTGAAAGAGGCCTGGTTACTGGCGTCTGTGCAAATGCAGCAGAGCGAATTGCGTGGCGGCATGCTGCTGCTGGCCCTATTACATTCGCCGTTGCGTTATTTACCTCCCGCAGCAGCCCGGCTGCTAACCGGTATTAACCGCGACCGTCTGCAACAGGATTTTGCGCAGTGGACGCAGGAATCAGCGGAAACAGTGTTGTTGGGCGCAGAGGGACATACCGTCAATACAGCAGCAGATACTGGCGATAGCCTTCTTGCTCGCTACGCGAAGAACATGACCGAAGATGCCCGTCAGGGACGACTTGATCCGGTTTTGTGTCGCGATAACGAAATCGACCTGATGATTGATATTCTCTGCCGTCGCCGTAAGAACAACCCGGTGGTAGTGGGGGAAGCTGGTGTTGGTAAAAGTGCACTAATTGAAGGACTAGCCCTGCGCGTAGTCGCAGGCCGAGTACCGGATAAACTACGCGATACCGAGATCATGACCCTGGATTTAGGTGCGCTTCAGGCAGGGGCGTCAGTCAAAGGGGAGTTTGAAAAACGTTTTAAAGGACTGATGGCGGAAGTTATCCAGTCACCGAAACCAATTATTCTGTTTATTGATGAGGCGCACACGCTGATTGGTGCAGGCAATCAGCAGGGTGGGCTGGATATCTCTAATCTGCTTAAACCCGCACTGGCGCGCGGTGAGCTGAAAACCATCGCAGCCACCACCTGGAGCGAGTACAAAAAATACTTTGAGAAAGACGCTGCGCTATCGCGTCGTTTTCAACTGGTGAAGGTCAGCGAGCCGAATGCTGCTGAAGCCACTATCATTCTGCGCGGCCTATCGGCAGTGTATGAACAATCGCACAGCGTGCTGATAGATGATGAGGCGTTGCAGGCTGCAGCAACCTTAAGCGAGCGCTATCTTTCTGGTCGCCAGTTGCCGGACAAAGCCATCGATGTGCTGGATACTGCCTGCGCCCGTGTGGCGATTAACCTTTCGTCACCGCCAAAACAAATCTCAGCATTGACGACTTTGAGCCACCAGTGTGAAGCGGAAATCCGCCAGCTTGAACGAGAAATCCGAATTGGCCTGCGCTCTGATACGTCACGACGGGATGAGGTTCAGGTGCAGTATGAAACAGCCCGTAGAGAATTACTGACACTGGAAGAAGCCTGGCGCCAGCAGCAGACGCTGGTGCAGGAGATTATCGCGCTGCGTAAAGGGTTGCTGGAAGAAGCAGAAGATGCCAACAGTGAGGGGCCGGAAGCAGTAGCCGTCAGTGTGGATATCGTCCCAGCAGATGAATCTGTGACGGAACAGCCAGAAACCGAACCAAGGATTTGCCCCGTCACGCGCCTGGCGGAACTGACCGCCGAACTCGATGCCTTGCATCACACTCAGTTGTTGGTCTCACCGCACGTTGATAAAAAACAAATTGCTGCCGTGATTGCCGAATGGACGGGTGTCCCGCTTAACCGCCTCTCGCAAAACGAAATGTCGGTCATAACTGACTTACCACAGTGGCTCGGCGACACCATCAAAGGTCAAGAACTGGCAATCAAGCATCTACACAAACACCTGCTGACTGCGCGAGCCGATTTGCGCCGTCCAGGGCGTCCGCTCGGCGCATTCTTGCTGGCTGGCCCCAGTGGTGTAGGTAAAACTGAAACCGTACTGCAACTGGCAGAGCTGCTCTACGGCGGTCGCCAGTATCTCACTACGATTAATATGTCTGAGTTCCAGGAAAAACACACCGTCTCGCGACTGATTGGTTCACCTCCAGGTTACGTTGGCTACGGCGAAGGTGGGGTGCTGACCGAAGCTATCCGCCAGAAACCGTATTCGGTGGTGCTACTGGATGAAGTGGAAAAAGCTCATCCGGACGTGCTCAACCTGTTCTACCAGGCCTTTGATAAAGGTGAGATGGCCGATGGTGAAGGTCGTCTGATTGACTGCAAAAACATTGTATTTTTCCTGACGTCCAACCTCGGCTACCAGGTGATTGTTGAACACGCCGATAATCCTGAAGCGATGCAGGAAGCGCTGTACCCGGTACTGGCGGACTTCTTCAAACCCGCGCTGCTGGCGCGTATGGAAGTGGTGCCTTATTTACCGCTGTCACGCGAGACGCTGTCGGTGATTATCGCCGGGAAATTGGCCCGTCTGGACAACGTGCTGCGCACCCGTTTCAGTGCGGAAGTGGTGATTGAATCGCAGGTGACGGATGAAATCATGCAACGTGTCACACGTGCGGAAAACGGCGCACGTATGCTGGAATCGGTGATTGACGGCGAGATGCTACCGGCGCTTTCTCTGCTGCTGTTACAGAAAATGGCGGCAAACACGGCGATTGCCCGGATTTGCCTGAGTGCGGCGAACGGCGTGTTTACAGCAGACGTTACAGATGTAGCGGATGAGGCAACGGTTGCCGGTGAAGACGACGTTTTATGCGAATAGCTCCCTGCTGGTCATTGATGGCGTTGCTGACAATCTCTCCGGTAAATGCCGGAGAGCCCCTCGTTGCTGCGTCGCAAGTTCAGGATGCACCGTCCTCTTTGCAGGCTATGCAGTCTTGCCGTCGGGAACCTGCTCCACTGGAACGTCTCGATTGCTATGACCAAATACTCACCCCGACGCAATCACAGGTTTTCACTGGTGCGCTGGTAAAGGCCAGTTATGTTGGGGAGGCGTGGACGCGGGCCATTGAGCAGGAGAAGCAGCGTACCGGTAATACCACTGAATTGCTGATCACACAGGTACCCGGTGATCGCCCTACGGTCATTATCACTACCCCGGCGATTGGCAGCTTACCGCCGCGCCCGGTGCTAATGTTCAGCTGTGTGGACAACATCACCCGGATGCAGGTAGCGCTAATGCAGCCACTGAACACGCACGACCTTACCGTCCAACTCAATGCGGATACCAGGACTTTCAGTAGCCATTGGTTTGTACGTGAGAATGGCACGCTGCTGGAGGCCAGCCGGGGGTTGTCTGGTATTGATGAAATCAGACAGATCCTTGGCGCAAAAACACTGACTATTAACACTGGCACGGACAGCGCCGCTGGGAAATTGACCTTTAATATCGACGGACTAGCGCAGGTTATTAAGCCGTTACAGGAAGCCTGTCACTGGGCGGGGGAATAAAAAATGGACTTACATAATCCCGATGTGTGGTTTGCACACCTGCTGGAAAATCTGCCGGAAGAGAAAGCGACCGCCTCTCTGAAAGATGACAATCCTGACTGGGAGTATATTGACGGCGACATCGTCAAGCTCGGTTCGCTGGCGCATGGTCAGTTAGATATTCCGGAAATACAGCGCCGCGGGCTTGTTCTTCTGGCCTCAGAGAGCAAAGATTTCCGTCTGTTAGCGCATCTTTTGCGTACCTTGCAACATGCTGGTAACCCGTTACTGGCGCTGCGCCTGTTGGATCTGTATGTGGAACATTACTGGTTGGTCGCTGCACCACAAAATATGGCGCATAAAAAACGTTTTGCCGGACAGGTGATAAAGCGTTTTGAGTCAAATGCTGATGCTTTTGCACGGCAAACTGATGCCGCACAGCGCGACTTGCTGCTGGGGGAGTTGGCGAAACTTGCGCTGCGTTGGCAGGAACATAACGCGCCGGAACTGGCACAGTCTGCAGATGATCTCTTTGCCCTCTACCAGCGAGCATTTCGGGACTGTTCGCCAGCCTCCCCGCCGGTATCTGCGCTGTCCACCGCTACGACAGTGCAGGCCGCTGCTTCGGCTGTATCAATAACGCCTGCGGCAGTGGTAAATATCGACAGCCATGACGATAAAACCTGGCGCGACACGTTACTGAAAGTTGCAGCCATCCTCTGTGAACGCCAACCGGATACACCACAGGGTTATCGTCTCCGCCGCCATGCATTATGGCAATCCATTACCAGCACACCGCAGACCGAAAGCGACGGGCGCACACCGCTGGCAGCGATTTCTGCCGATATGGCGGCAGAGTACCAGTCCCGCCTGAACAATGCGGATATGGCGCTGTGGCAGCAGATAGAAAAAAGTCTGCTGCTCGCGCCGTACTGGCTTGACGGCCATCACCTTTCGTCGCAGGTCGCGCAACGTCTTGGCTACAGATGTGTGGCGGAGGCTATCCGCGATGAAGTCATCTGTTTTCTCACCCGTTTACCGCAGCTTGCTGGCTTACTGTTTAACGACTACACACCGTTTATGGCTGAACCCACGAAACAGTGGCTGGCTGCGGCAGCCCAGAGCAAGCAGGCTGCACCCGCTGTACAGACCGATGAAGACACGCTCGCTGTTCGCCAGTGTTTTAGCGATCACGGGTTGGAAGCTGCGCTGCGATATCTGGAGCAACTGCCCGCAGGTGAGCCCCGTGACCAGTTTCACCGGCAGTATCTTGGTGCACAACTAATGGAAGAAGCTGGGATGGCACAGCTTGCGCAGCAGCAGTACCAGATGATGCTCCAGGCAGGGTTGCAGATGATGCTGGCCGACTGGGAGCCGTCCTTGCTGGAAGCACTGAAAAACAAATTCACGGCAGAACAATAAGAAATTACAGGAGCTTTTGTGTTCAGATTACCGACCCCCCGACTGTTTAGTGGGCTTAAGACCATGCTCAGGCCTGCGATGCCGCGGTTAAAGGTTTCCGCTGCCTGGCTGCTGGCGCTGGCGTGGATCTTTCTTCTGGTATGGATCTGGTGGAAGGGCCCCGCGTGGAAGCTGTATGACGAGCATTGGCTACAGCCTTTGGCAAACCGCTGGCTGGCCACTGCTGCCTGGGGGTTGATCGCGCTGGCGTGGCTGACTATCCGAGTGATGAAACGACTGCAGCAACTTGAAAAACAGCAGCGTCAGCAGCGTGAGGAGACGCAGGATCCGCTCAGCGCGGAGCTCAATGCCCAGCAGCGTTATCTTGATCGCTGGTTGCTGCGTCTGCAACGTCATCTCGACAGCCGTCGTTACCTATGGCAGTTGCCGTGGTACATGGTTATAGGTCCAACAGGAAGTGGTAAAACAGCGCTGCTACGCGAAGGTTTTCCGTCCGACATTATTTATACTCCGGAAGCTGTTCGGGGAGCAGAGCAACATCTGCGTATAACACCGCATGTCGGGAAGCAGGCGGTGATTTTTGACATTGATGGTGCGCTCTGCGATCAGCCAGAAGGAGAGGTATTGCACCGTCGGCGCTGGGAGCACATGCTGGGTTGGTTAGTCGAAAAACGCGCGCGTCAGCCGCTGAATGGCCTGATCCTGACACTGGACTTTCCCGATCTGCTCACTGCCGACAAACGCCGCCGTGAGAACCTGTTGCAGATGCTGCGCAGCCGTCTGCAGGATGTACGCCAGCATCTTCACTGCCAGTTACCGGTCTATGTGGTGCTAACCCGGCTGGATTTACTACAGGGTTTTGCTGCTCTATTTCAGTCTCTGGACAAAAAAGATCGTGACACTATTCTCGGCGTCACCTTCACCCTCCATGCCCATAAGAATGAAGACTGGCGCACGGAACTGAATACATTCTGGCAAAAATGGGTAGAACAGCTCAACCATGCTTTGCCGGACCTGATGCTGGCACAGAGCCACAATCGCAGTTCCCTGTTCAGCTTTACCCGCCAAATGCAGGGCAGCCTTGAGTCCTTAATCGCCCTAATTGACGCCTTGCTGGACGGTGAAAACATGGATGTGATGCTGCGCGGGGTGTACCTCACTTCCTCGCTGCAACGCGGTCAGGTTGATGACATCTTTATGCAGTCCGCTGCCCGTCAATATCGGCTGGGTAGCAGCCCGCTGGTGGCCTGGCCAATGGTGGATACTGTGCCGTATTTCACCCGAAATCTGTTTCCACAAGCATTGCTGGCAGAGCCTAACCTGTCTGGGGAAAACTCCGTCTGGCTGGGTAATGCCCGCCGCCAGATGATGGCATTTTCGGCATGCGGCGCAGTTTTGGCCATTCTGGTTATCTGCGGTTGGCAGCATTACTACAGCACAAACTGGCGTGCAGGGATTAGGGTACTGGAACAGGCGAGGGCCTTTATGGCCGTACCGCCGCCGCAGGGAACAGATGACTACGGCAATCTGCAATTGCCTCTGCTTAATCCGGTACGTGATGCCACGCTGGCCTATGGTGACTGGGGCGAGCGTAGCCGCGTGGCCGAATTGGGGTTATATCAGGGGCGGCGCATTGGCCCATATGTGGAACAGACCTATCTACAATTGCTGGATCAGCGCTATCTCCCGTCTTTGCTCAATGGGCTGATGAAGGATCTTGCTTCAGCTCCTGCAGGCAGTGAAGAAAAACTTGCTGTGTTACGTGTGATAAGGATGTTGGAGGACAAAAGCGGGCGCAATGCGACAGTGGTGAAGCAGTATATGGCAAAAAGCTGGAGCGATCAGTTCCATGGCCAGCGCGATATACAAGCGCAACTGATGGCGCATCTCGATTACAGCCTTAAGCATACAGACTGGCACTCAGAGCGTATGTCAGGCGATATTGACGCCATCAATCGCTGGACACCGTATGAAAATTCAGTCGCTACTGCACAGAAAGAACTCAGCAAACTGCCGGTTTATCAGCGTGTTTACCAGAGCCTGAAAACGCGGGCGTTGGGTGTGTTACCTGCTGATTTGAATCTGCGCGACCAGGTTGGCCCGACCTTTGACCTGGTGTTTACCTCCGCAGATGACAGCAAACTAATTGTCCCGCAGTTTCTGACCCGTTACGGCCTTCAAAGTTACTTTGTGCAGCAGCGTGACGCGCTGGTGGAACTGACAGCGATGGACTCTTGGGTACTGAATCTGACTCGTAGTGTGAAATACAGCGACGCTGACCGGGCTGAAATCCAGCGTCAACTCACCGAGCAGTATTTCAGCGATTACACCGCCACCTGGCGTGCAGGAATGGATAACCTGAACGTGCATAACTATGAGTCGATCACGGAACTGGCTGGATCACTGGAACAAATCATCAGTGGTGACCAGCCACTCCAGAGGGCGCTGACCGCATTGCGGGATAATACGCAACCGGCTGTTCTTTCCGAAAAACTGGATGACAAGGCACGCGAAGAAGCTTTGGCAGAGTCGGATTACCTGTTGTTGACGCGTCTGGGACATGAGTTTGCCACGGAGAACAGCACACTCGCGGTACAGAAAGACAAAGAAAGCACTCTGCAGGCTGTTTACCAACAACTGACGGAACTGCATCGTTACCTGCAGGCGATTCAGAACGCGCCGGTGCCAGGTAAATCAGCGCTGAAAGCTGTGCAGTTACGGCTGGATCAAAACAGCAGCGACCCAATTTTCACGACCCGGCAAATGGCGAAAACTTTACCAGCACCGCTCAACCGTTGGGTAGGCAAGTTGGCTGATCAGGCCTGGCATGTGGTGATGGTAGAAGCCGTTCACTATATGGAAGTGGACTGGCGCGAAAACGTTGTGAAACCGTTCAATGAGCAGCTTGCGAACAACTACCCGTTTAACCCGCGTTCATCACAGGATGCATCACTGGATGCGTTTGAACGCTTCTTTAAACCAGACGGAATTATGGACAGTTTTTATCAGCAGAACCTGAAGCTGTTTATGGAAAATGATCTGAGTCTGGCGGATGGCGATAACAACGTGATTATTCGCGAAGATATTCGCCAGCAACTCGATACCGCGCAAAAAATCCGTGACATCTTTTTCAGCAGACAAAATGGTTTAGGGACGCAGTTTGCTGTGGAGCCGGTACAGCTTTCGGGTAACAAACGGCGCAGCGTATTGAACCTGGATGGACAGCTAGTTGATTACAGCCAGGGGCGTAATTACACCACCCATCTGGTATGGCCGAACAATATGCGCGAAGGCAACGAGAGCAAGCTGACGATTGTCGGTGCCGGAGGGAATGCGCCACGGAGTATTAGCTTTAATGGGCCGTGGGCGCAGTTCCGGTTATTTGGTGCCGGCCAATTAACCAGCATACAGGATGGCACCTTCAGCGTGCGCTTTAATGTGGATGGTGGCTCAATGGTGTATAGGGTCCATACCGATACAGAAGATAACCCGTTTGTTGGCGGGTTGTTCAGCCAGTTCCAGCTTACCGATACGCTGTATTAAGAAGGACTGCCTTCATCAGGTTATTTATCTGATGGAGGCATCACACAATATTTAAACTAATAGTGCGGAGTAATTATGGCTAATCTTATATATATGACTCTTAACGGAGAATTACAGGGGCTAATTTCAGCGGGATGTTCCTCTCTGGATTCTATCGGCAATAAAGCCCAACTGGTTCATTATGATCAAATAATGGTAATGGGACTCTCTCACAGTTTGACACGGCAGCAGAATGTTAACCACCAGGCGCTGAGGATGATTAAACCTGTAGATAAATCGTCCCCTTTATTGGGGAAAGCCATCACTGAAAATGAGTGCCTAACTTGTGATTTCAGTTTCTATCGTACCAATCGTATGGGTATGAATGAATGCTATTACAAGGTGAAATTAATTAATGCCAGAATTACCAGCATTCATCTTCAGGTTCCCCATACTGTTGATGACAGTGAAGGGCAGCCTGAAGAAACTATTGATTTAAGCTATGAGTCAATTAATTGGGAGCACTGTACAGCGGGAACCAGTGCATACAGTTTATGGAGTGATCGTATTTTCTGAATTAGGGAGGTATGTTTAAATGACAGGTTATTCCAAGTGGTTAGAGAATAATGCGGAGGATGCTTTCAGAAAGGGAAATAACAGTACCATTCTGGATGCATGGATACAAAGTCAGCGCGATTTAGAAGCACAATTATCAAAAAATACGCAGCATATAATGCTGTTAACTACGGATGAAGCACTTGATGTTGTGAAGGATCTTTATAGTTACGGCACCACCTTTGCAGGCAATATAAAAGACACAATATCTGGTGTAAAAAATATTACTAAACTGATGAGCTACAAAGAGGCTGAGAAGCTGGTTTTTAGATTTAAAGGGTTGGGTATTAGGGCGGAGACTTACATTCAGAAGGGGGTTACCTATATTAAAATAACCGGTTATGCCTCTCTGCGTCGTATTTTGAATGGAACCCGGTATGCGGTTAATCACCCACAAATCCTTGAGCTGGGTATAGGAAAAGCAGGAATTAATGCCGGAATCATGAGTGGTGCACGGTTCTGCATTTATTTTGCAGCAGCTCAACGTGTCATGGAGTTTATTTTTTCCGATCACAGCGGGGAGGCTGTTGCCGCATTTATTGGGAATATCACCATGGATGTAGCTAAAATTGTGGTGACTATATTTGTGACAAAATTGGCTGTGGCGGGAGCAGGCTGGGGAGTGGCAGTGGGTGCTGCTGCGGGGTATAGTGTCGTTATTCCTGTTGCTTTGGGAATAGTTCTTATAGTTGCATTGGGAGTAATAATTACTTATGGACTCTTCAAAATTGATGAGAATTATAATTTATCCGAAAAATTAATTTCAGCTATCAGAAAAGGAATGGAAGAGTATCAGAAAGTGACTGAGTGGAATCTCAACAATACCACCCCCTATCTATTTTCTATGATGAACGGACAATATTGATGTTATGGATATTAAGACATCTAAGAAAAAATTTGTAGCGTTAATGATGGTTATCTTTGCAACCAGTATGATAATCTATCTTTATAATGCTTGCAGCAAAACTATAATGGGTTTGATTAATGGTGAGGATTATGTTTTTTATACTTGGGGAAGTTTTCCATCCTTTTTGTCACTGCCTGTAATGATTTATGGCGATGTACTCTGTTTGAGTGTACTACTTCCATTCAGTAATCAAACGACTCCTATTTTGCTAAAGCTAATAATTCCAGCAACAATCTATGCTGCCGCCGCATTGGTTCTGGGGTTTATACTTTCTATAATGATATCTATTTACCCTCTAGGTACTAATTACTATCAATGTAGCGCCACCGGTGTTGTGTCAGGTAGTTATTACGCTAAGAGTAAAGAGATGTGCAAGATGAAAGAATATTCAGCGGACAGTGAAGATCAAAATGAAACTCAGAAATAAAGCTAGCAGATATTTTAAGTGTAGATAATCTTCATTCTCATTTTAATCATGAAAGGATGTGTTTGTATTATGGATATTGTAAAACTGAAAGGTATAGCAGGGGCTATTTTCCTTATTATGTTTCTAACGGGTGGGGTAGTTTTTGTTTACAATGAAGCAGGCTCGGATACAATAAAATTAATCAAAGGGTATGACTATATTTCTTATGACTGGAAACAAATCCCTTTACTTCTTTTTCTGCCAGTTATGGTTTTATTTGATTTATTTATTGTCTGTATGTTACTACTTCCCTGGAGAAAAAGAATAGCTTTGGTAATGCAAAAATTAATGATCCCAATTACAGTTTACAGTATCTCTTCATTTGTTATTGGTGTCGTGCTTTCCATGGTTATTTCTGTATACCCTCTTGGTACAGATTACTATAAATGTGACTCTACTAGTATAGTATCATCAGGTAGTCATTATGCTAAGAGTAAAGAGATATGTAGAGAGAGGGCATATTCATCAAGTGTTGACAGTGAAGTCGAAACTCCAAAATAAAACCAGCAGATTGGAAATGATTCTTGCTTATCAATAATAATGAGTGGGTTTTTGATATTATGAATATTGTAAAACTGAAAGGTATAGTAGGCGCTGTTTTTATTTTTTCTTTTCTAACAACTGCGGTGGTGTTTTTTTATACCATTGGTAGTGAGACACTTGTTGGGCTGATTAAAGATAACGATTATATCTATTATGACTGGAAGCAAATTCCTATGTTGTTTTTTATTCCAGTCATGATTTTATTGGATTGTTTGATCATTTGTCTTCTGCTTCCATGCAGAAAGAAAATTGTTGCGATTACTAATAAGCTAATGATCCCAGTAACAGTTTACAGTATTGTCGCATTAGTTTTCGGTGTTCTTTTATCTATGGTTATTTCGATATGCCCTCTTGGTACGGATTACTATAAATGCGACTCGACTAGTATAGTGTCATCAGGTAGTCATTACGCTAAGAGTAAAGAGATATGCAAACAAAGAGCATATTCACCTGAGCAGGAAAGCAAAGTAGATTCTATTAAATAATGTTTAATCTGTCGATATTGAATTTGTAAGAGTCATGCGGAATATATAATGAGCACAAGATTATTCTGCATGTGGTTATTTTGTTCTCAATTAAATACAAGGAATAAGTAAAATGAAAGAGACACAGACCATCGTTACTGGTAGCGATCCGCGCGACCTGCCGGAATTCAGCGCTATTCGCGAGGAAATTAATAAAGCCAATAACCCATCGCAACCGGAACTGAACTGGAAACTGGTGGAATCACTGGCGCTGGCGATTTTTAAAGCCAACGGTGTGGATTTGCATACTGCCACTTACTATACGCTGGCCCGCACCCGTACCCAAGGGCTGGCAGGGTTCTGTGAAGGAACTGAATTACTGGCGGCGATGATAAGCCATGAATGGGAAAAATTCTGGCCGCAGAGTGCCCCCGCGCGCACCGAAATGCTCGACTGGTTTAACACTCGTACTGGCAATATCTTGCGCCAACAACTGTCATTTTCTGACGCTGACCTACCGCTACTCTATCGTACTGAGCGGGCATTACAGCTTATCTGCGACAAACTCCAGCAGGTGGAGTTGAAGCGTCATCCACGAGTGGAAAATCTATTGTACTTTGTGCAGAACACACGAAAACGACTTGAGCCACAGCCAAAAACCAGCGCGCCAGTACAACCAACGGTTCGGACGCTGGTGTACGCACCAGAGAGTGCGGAAACCCCGCACGGTTTGCTACCGCCCCTTCCTGAATTGCCGGAGATTAGAGTGGCTGTTCATAGTGTGGCAGCCAACCAGCTTATAGCCCGTAGGGGAAATGTCGCTAAGGGATTTGCAGGTGGCGTGTTCTGTAGCGCCGTTGTGGTCGCCGCATTCTGGTGGTGGCAGGTTTATCCCATGCAGCAGCAAATTGGTGCAGTGCGCGACACGGCGCAGGGGACTGCAACTGTGTGGCTAGTCTCACCGGAGCAGGCTAATTATCAGCAACGGTTACAGCAACTCCTTACTGTTTCACCGTTGAACCCTCTGGAAACGGGTCAACGGATGGTTCGCACGGCAGGAAACCAGTGGCCTGAAAGTCATCAGCAACAACAAGCAACGGCACAATGGAATGGCATGCTGAAAGGCCGCTCAGCAAACAGCCCTCAGCTGAAAGGTTGGCAGCAGACACGCACGGAATTACGTGCATTCGCTGAATTACTGGTACAGCGTGAGCGAGCGAAAGAAGGTTTTACACTCTCCTCTATCAAAACCATGGTCTATCAAGCAGAACGGACGCTGAACCAGGAAATACCCCTGGAATACCTGCTGACGCAGTACCAGGATGTACGCGCGCAGAAGCAGAATACCGACGCGCTGGAGAAACAAATTAATGAGCGGCTGGATGGGGTGTTAAGCCGCTGGTTGTTGCTGAAAGACACCACTGTGCCGGAGACGGCAACCGATTCTAAAGCTGGGAAATAAAACTAATCTTAAGGAGTATTAACATGGCAAATATTATTTTTCTGACATTCAACTTAAAGTTACAGTTGTTAATATATCTCCGTGTTACACCTTAAAGATGGAAGTAATATCTTTATCGCCCCCCTGCCGCCATAAATTACAGACGGCAGGGGGCGGTGCTATTTTATTGGTACCGGTTCACCAGATCTTTAACCACTGCTACAAACGTTTTTTGTTTAAGCTGAGTAATTTGTTGCTCTGTCGTATTTGTATTTCCGGACTGCACCGGGAGTACGCTATATTCATAATTGACCGGTGACCATGTCGCCCATTCACCCGTTGCTACATTCACCAGAGAAAAACGTACCAGGTAACGTAGTGAGGCTGCATCCGGGAGTTTTTCGTTTTTATAATCAGACCAAACTGTGTTTTTCGTCACAGTGTCATATTTTCCTGACTGTAAAGTATCCTGGTAAACGATTATTACTTTTTGATGTCCCTTCGCTGCAATATAACGTAATGCCTGCATATAGTTCATGTTTTCACTGGCGACAGTATCCCCACTCTCATTTTTATTACATATAGCTACTTTTTGTCTATCTGGGATGCCGGAGAATGTCGACACCCGATAGTATTTTTCCATTTCCTGCTGCATGGACATTTCAGGCGCTTTGTTACCTGACTGCACCAGAATGACGGCAGAATTCAGCGGTACATTAAATTTCTCGCCATCCAGTGCTACCTGAATATCTTCTTCAGAAACTGACAGTGTCGTTTCATTCCCAAAAATATCTTTGTCGGTCAGTTGCTGTGCAAGAGCATTTTTACTAGCATTACTTTCTGAACGAGATGCTCCAGTTTTTTTTGCATCAATAGGAGAATGTGGCACACAACCCGCAAGAAAAAATGCAGCCGCGCATAAAAATACTGTTTCCCTGGAATCCATACTACTTGCTTCCTTATTTGTGCCAAAAGTTATTGTGATTATTCGTCTGGAAATCTGAAGTGATTATATACCTGTACCAGTAACTGACAAAACATGATTTATTTTATTATATATTCATGAGATATATGAATCATGGTTGTTTAATTGGTTTGGGAATAATTGAGTTGTGCTTGGGTTATTTTATGGGCGGTTTTCTGGATGGTAAATCAAGTGTTTAGTCTTAATGGGAGAAGCTTCTGTAATATTAAATAGGTGAGTGGGGTATTAAGTTCGTTTTCTACCCCAGCAATAATCAACAGGCTGGGGTTATTGAAATTATGTGAATCTTTTTGGAAAGGAGAAAGATCACAATGCTTGCTCTAACACGGTACTTTTAATTAACGATTCGTTCCGGCAAGCCATCCTAGCCAGGCGATTAACTGGCTACTTCCAGGTTGGCTCAGTGTTCTTTGTGGCCAGGCGAGAAAATAGGGTTTACTCAGCGGCAGACTGAGCTCATCCACGACGACAAGCGTGCCTAATGCGAGTTCTTTGGCAATCAAATGCCGTTGCCCAAGCACAACCCCTGCGCCCGCGAACGCGGCTTCCAATGCCAGTGAAGTGAGATTGAAAGTGAAAGAGGGTTGCGGTTGAGGTTCTTCCATCTCTTTAGCCTGAAACCAGTTTTGCCAGTTGGGTAGAAAACGCCCCTCATTCCCCCAGTCGAGATGAATCAGTGGTGCCTCGCTTAACAGTTCCCGGCCCTGATAACGTGCAATCAATTCCGGGCTGGCTACTGGTAGCACCTCATCGTGAAATAAAAATTGCCTTTCCAGTTGGGTGTAGCGTTCTTCACCAAAACAGATGACAAAATCGGCATGCATGGTGTTGAAATCTACCTGCGTATGGGTGCCGTGTAACGCCAGGTCAACATCCGGGCAATGGGCGCGCCAATTATGTAACTCGGGCAATATCCATTTGGTAGCCAGTGAAGGCAAAGAGTAGAGCGTTAATCGGGGTGCCGCAGCGGCATAGCGAATATTTTGTTGGCCAAGCAGCAAAATATCAAAAGCCTCAGTGACATAGCGTAAATACTCTTTTCCTGTTTCGGTCAACATCACCCCGTTTGGAGTGCGGACAAAAAGTGCACTGCCTAGCTGTTCCTCCAACTGACGAATTTGCTGGCTAACCGCGGCAGGGGTGAGGGACAACTGAGCTGCCGCTTTTGCAAGGCTCCCCAATTCAGCCGCCGCTTTGAACGAGTTAATCACGCTGATTTTGGGTAATCGCAGTTGCGGTGCAGGCATTAATTTTTCCTTTTCAAGGTATTAAGTATTTATAGTTATCTACTCAGCGTGCAGAGGATTACAGTAAAATCACACCTGCTAACGATGAGAATTTCACATATGCCTGAATCCATTATTAGTCTCGACGCGCACCCGATTAACGATATCGCCTGGCGTCGCTCTTGCCGGGAGCAGTTGAACGCCAACGGTGCGCTGGTACTACGCCAGTTTTTGCAACCCGCAGCCCTGAATACCATTATCGGTGAGGCAGAAGCACAACGCTATCAGGCGTATCACACTGTCAGCAACCATAACGCATACCTGATGAAAACTGACCCAGAATTTAGTGCTGAGCACCCCCGCAATCGCGATGTAATCAGTACCAAAGGCTGCATCACTGATGATTTAATTGCCAGCAATTCGCCGTTACGCACACTTTATAATAGTGCTGAGTTTCAGTTTTTTCTTTGTGATGTGCTGGGCGAAGAAGCGCTCTATTCTTATGCCGACTCACTCTCATCCATTAATATTCACTATGCTCCGCATGGTAAGGAATTGGGCTGGCATTTTGATAACTCATCGTTCGCCATAACCCTGTTATTACAAAAACCGTTAGCGGGCGGTATTTTTCAGTATGTGAAGGATTTGCGCGATGCAGATGCGGGTGAGATGAACTACGACGGAGTAGCAGAAGTCCTTGATGGACGCCGCACTGTCGAGCAGTTGGAGATTGACCCCGGCGATCTGGTGCTGTTCCGGGGCCGTAATTCGCTTCATCGCGTCACGCCCACCGAAGGTGAGGTGACGCGAATGTTGGTCGTACTGGCTTACAACACTAAACCGGATATCGCACTATCAGAAAACGCACGTATGACCTTTTATGGCCGACTTTAATCTTCCGACCTGTTTAGTAGTGTACGCCATCCTCGCACGAAGAATTGCTGCGTGCGAAATGCCACCAGGGCCCGCCAGTCTTCATCGGCGGGCCAGAAGGCTTCCACCAAGTCACGCTTGATTTCCTGGCCCTCAGTACTGGCAGGATCACCTTTGAGATGTAACCAGTGATCGTTACGCAGCCGCCGGTGCATCTCTTCTGCGGGGTATGTTCCGCATTCCACTACCAGCGGTAGAATCTGGGTGTCAGGTAGTGCATTGAGCAGAAACTGAGACAGATAACCCGTAGCTGAGGCCGCTATACCAGTAGCGCTATCGCGGCCAGTACCGGTAAATACCAGCGTCAGTGATTCACCATAGATCCGCTTGCCCCACTCGTGGGCGGGATACTGCTGTTCGGCAACAGAAAGCAGCATCGGATGGCCCCAGGCACCTGCACCCGTGTGCAGATCAAAACTGATAATGGTATGGACGTTGCTGAGATAGCGCTCAATGATGGTTTGCATAGTTTGCATGGACCAACTCGGTTGGCTGCCACCATAGAAGAAACCTGTCGGGTACTGATACTGCCCAGCTTCGACCACGCGTTTTAGCGCAGGCCATCCTTTGGTGGACAACGCTGATGTCAGTTGCCTATCGGCCAGTGCCCGCTCACCAGAGTAGATATCGTGCCAACGCAGATAGTCTGGATTGCTGGGGAAGGGTTGCGAAAAATCGATGAAGCCACGGTTAAGATCAATATTGTCTTCGTTGACGCGTCGCAGATGGGCTGTTCCCCAGGGGTTAAGCAGATGGATGAGCAGCAGTGCGGTATCCGCAGGTAACTGATCCTTCTCAAATTGCGCAAGCCAGGCAATCTGGCTTTCTGAACCGTAATAACCTTCCACCCCGTGAGTACCGGAAATCACAATCATCATGCGTGACGCAGTCTCACTGCCAAAAAGCGCAACATCGGTATAAAGGGATTCACCCGTAGGGCCACTGAGGGGATGTGGGTACGAATGAAGTGTTCCACCTTTCGTCTGTGCCATGGAAATAAAACGTGATCTTTGCGTGGTATAATCCGCTAATGGAATATTCGCTGCCATCATTATTTATTTCCTTATGGATAAACTGAATAATTAAAATATTTTTTCGCCAGACGATCATAAGTGCCATTTTTATGCATTTCGGCCAGTGCCTGGTTAATTAGTTTAAGATTCTGGTCATCACCTTTTCGTAATGCAACGCCAGTACCGTCACCAAATACTTTATTGTCGATGATAGTGGCTTTTACCACAAAATTCTTGCCTTGTTCCTGGTTAAGAAAACCCTGTTCAGCAGAGATAATATTGGTCAGGCTACCATCAAGACGCCCGGAAACCAGATCGGGATAAATCTCCATCTGATTGGCGTAGGAGATGACTTCAACGCCTTGCGGTTCCCATTTTTTTTTGGCGTAGGTTTCCTGAATAGTGCCCTGTGCCACACCAATTCTTTTGCCCTGAAGTGATGCTGTATCATTGCTCAGCGTGCTGCTGTTCAGGGCGATCAGCGCATTTGGAGTGTTATAAAGCATATCGCTAAATGCAACCTGTTCGCGGCGCTTATCGGTCATTGCCATAGCAGAAAGAATCACATCAAACTTCCTCGCATTAAGCGCAGGAATGGTCGCGTCAAAGCCTATTTCTACCCACTGGCAGGTCACTTTTGCCTGTGCGCAGATTGCATTGCCTAGATCAATATCAAACCCTTGAAGTGAACCGTCAGCGGCTTTAGATTCAAACGGAGGAAACGTTGGATCGACACCAAGACGTAAGGTCTGCTGTGCAAAAGCAGTATGGCTTAATCCTGAAAATGCGATAATGAATGAGACGAGAATATGTTTTTTCATTTTTATCTCCGAGGGGCGCAGGTGAAATTATTAGGCACACATAAATTAACTACCATGGGGTTACTGTTTCCGCCAGTAAATATCCTGATTTACACCTAGTTTTTTCTTATAATTTCGGTTGTGACAGTATGGTAAGTAAAACTTTCGGCAGCATTAAATATTCTTTAATGCTGTTGGCAGAAATAAATGTCGTTTATTTATATTGCAAATTAAGCAGGCAATGTAATGATAAAATTATTGGTCAAATATCCAACGTGTTGATAGTGCTTAATGGCCAGAAAGCAAGAAACCAGCCTGTAGGCTGGTTTCTTTAAATAGATTTATGCTGGATCCGATTCTCAGCTTTTACCCATCTGTTTATTCAGTGCCGCAATGAATGTTTTAGCGAGTTCTTTGTCCGAGAACGGATTTTGCCCGGTGATCAGTTCGCGATCCGTGACGACATTAGGCGTCCATTCAGGAGAGAACTTCATTTTACCACCCGCCTGAGCCATGGCCTGCGCAGGGTAATAACGCAGCTTTTCACCGTTCAAAGAGTTTTCAAATATCGTTTCCTCAGCGTCTGAGAAAATCGTCATCTTATAGCCAGAATAGATCCAGTTCTTTGCCACACCTTGCTTACCATCGAGGATACTTTTTTCATAGCCCTGCGGGTTGTCTTGAGCGGACAGCAGAGCTATCGGACCATGACAAATTGCGGCAGTCGGTTTTGCCGCCGCATGGAAATGGCTTAGCAGTTTGCCAACATCAGCATTGTTGGACAAGTCAATGAGCGGAGCATGTCCGCCTGGAATAAACAGACCCGCATAGCGATCGGTACCGGCATCCAGCACATCTTTGACTGATTTGACGTTGCCCGCGCTGGTGACTTGCTCGACCACCTTTGAGATCCGCTGCATTTCATTGGGATTTTTACCAAAGTACATCGGATCAATGGAATGAGTATCTGGCTTCGGCTGGTTGCCTTTTGGGGTCACAACCGTCAGCGAGTAACCCGCTTTTAAAAGCTCATCAGCAGGGACACCCAATTCATTAAGATAGAAACCTGACGAATAGGTTTTCCCATTTTGTAGCGGCAATTGTGTCTCGCTAGATAAAAGTATCAACACCTCTGATTTTGGGGCGGCATAAACCGCAGCAGATGCGGCTAACGCAAAAGTGGCAAGTAAACCCTGGGCGATTTTATTCATAGTCATATTCCTGATGGATGGGTTGCTAATGAGTCAATGTGTAATTTCTGATGCTGAGAATTTACTCATTCCTTTCGGTCGAATAAACTGCCTCAGTTGAACTTCATTAGTTACCTGAGGTAATAAATGTCTCGCTCATTTGAATCTGTGCAGCTCGGGAGTATTGAGCTTTTTTGCAAAGCTGCTGAACAAGGGAGCTTCACCGGCGCGGCAGAAATGTTGGGCATCACACCAGCCTCGGTTAGCCGCTCCATTGGTCGGCTCGAAACACGGTTGGGTGTAAGGCTGTTTAACCGGACGACGCGGAATGTCAGGCTAACCAGTGATGGGCAATTATATTATGTGCAATGTCAGCAGGCACTTGACCAAATTGCCGAAGCTGAGCGCATTATCTCGGGGCAACATATCCAGCCAAAAGGTTTGTTGCGGCTGAGTGTGGGAACGGTTTACGGGCATCATCGCTTAGCGCCACTTTTACCGGCATTTATGTCGGCATATCCGGATATTGAGATTGAACTCAATATCTCGAATCGAAATATCGACTTTGTTGAAGATGGCTATGATCTTGCGATACGTCTGGGTGAACCTCAAGACTCGCGGGTGGTGGCTCGCAAGCTGGAAGATGCCAGTGTGGGCGTTTTCTGTTCTCCGGCATATTTGGCAAAACGTGGACGGCCGCAAGCACTGGAAGCATTGCACGGTCATGATTTGATTCAATTTATTTTACCCAGCACGGGCCGCCCGATGCCGTGGATTTTCAAAAATAATAAGTCTGAGAATATTGATTTTAATTTCAGTAGCAGACAGCGGGTGCACGAGGATGTTCTCGCAAGCGTAGGGTGGGCGATTGCTGGAGGTGGGTTGTTCCAGATTTATCATTTTGTCGCAAAAGAGGCGGTGGCACAGGGGCGATTAGTGGAAGTGCTGCAAGACATTGGCGGATGTTCACGCCCTTTTTACGTGCTTTACCCGCAAAACAGGCATCTGTCAGCGAGAGTCAGGGCCTTCGTTGATTACCTTGTTTCTGAGGTACGGGGTTAGTCAGGCGAAAGATGCGGGTGGCCAGGTTTTCGGATTTAATATGGCCCCTGTTTTTGGCAGGAGCCAGGGTTATGACGCTGTGAGGTGCGGGTTCGCTAGAGGCCGAACGTTTCCTGCAGCTCTTTCATGTCTTCGGGGCTGACCCCTTCCGGCTCGAAGCCGCTAGCCAGGCACATCAGATACAGCTTGGCCCCTTTGTTTGCCACATCAACAAAGTCAAACGCCATCAGCGCATCTTTACCTGTTGCCACGGCACCGTGCTTTTCCCAGATGGCTACATCGTGTTGGCTCAGAGCTGCGGTTGTACCTTCTGCCATGGTCTGGCTTCCTGGCATGCAGTAGGGCACTACACCGATACCGCGCGGAACGAAGGCCCGGACCTCGGGCAGCATCTTCCAGCAGGCATGGGTGTAGGATGCACTATCACGGGCATAGCGCGGATGATGCGAAAGGGCGATCAGTTCCAGCGGATGGGTATGAACCACGCAGCGGTCAGCACAACCACGGCGCTGTTTGTCCATAATTATCTCCACATGGGAGATGAATTCGCTGGTGGGCTGGTAGTCGTGCAGGCCACGGCCACCCCACAGAATATGATAACCCTTGGCTTCATCATCGATTCGCAGGACGCAGCCTGCAAGCTCTGGGCGGCGCAGCTCACGAATGCGCTCTCCTGTGCCTTTGACAAAGAAGATGTGACCGGCACTGTCTGCCGGGAAGGAGCCTTCGCCCCCCACCATGGATAGCGGGCAGTGGGGGAGGGTGCTTAGGTCGGTAGGCGCTGGCCCAAAGATATCGGTGAGATCGACGGAGATGTTACCACCGTTGCGTTCAGCCCACTCCCGTTGCCATAAATAGGCAGATACCTCGACCACTTTTTCGATTTCAGCCAATACGGCTGCATTGAATTCAATCTGCTGCATTATTCCCTCTACCTTGCGTTGAAGAGCCTTGCTAATTACAACCACTATAGCCGATGGTAACCGGCCATACCTCAACAGGGCTGCCACTGGTAGCGGAATTGTGACCATATTTTCAAGACTTCCCTGAAAATCATCTTAAAGTAAGGGGGAAATTTAGCTGGTTACGGGGGGATTCCCTTGGACTGTCAGCCTGCGAGGTAAATAGTGCAGCCGTGAATTTAAGATTGTTTGTAATGCTTTCTATATTGCAGTGGCGTCATATCAAAATCGCGGTGAAATTTACTGGAAAAATAATTTCCATCATTAAATCCGCATTCAAAAGCAATATCTGTAACAGACTTTCTGGTGTGACTGAGTAACCCAGAGGCACGACAAATCCGAACTCGCCCAAGATATCTGTTCGGGGGCAAACCAGTATGTTCCTGTATTTTCCGATTCAGTGTTCGCCGTGGAATGGTAAAACGCTCAGACAATTCGCTCCAGTCGATATCGTCACGGTAATTTTCATCGAGATAATTGATGAGGGCCAATAGTCATTCCTGATCCCTGTTTCCCTTGTAACTAACTTCATCACCCTGTTGATGCGTGCGCCAGAGCAGCACGGCCAACTGGGAAAATAGCGCCTCGCTCATTACGGATGAGCAGTCATCCTGGCGGCTGTTTTCCTCCGCAATCTGGCGCAGCAGTAGCTCGCTTTGTTGCTGCTGGGGATAGGGTAGCCGCCCCCCCCAGACGTAGCCAGATTTGAAAAGCACCATTTCGTGGAACGCATGGCTGTACTCAGGAAAGGGTTTTTGCGGCGCGCGCGATAACACACTGAGGACCTTATTGTGGTCAAAAAAGCCGGTTTGCTGCAAACGAAACATGGACACGACCTTCAAACGGTTACTGCCAATGAACACGCGCGAAATTATGTCCTTGTCAAATGAGTAAGTAGGATTTTGTGAAGGCTTTCACAGATGGGGAACATTTATTTGGAAACAACTCTTAACTATTAAATTTAATTTAAATTCGTTTTTTGAACTGATTCACATATTTATTACGTGGTTTGGTTTTCTCAATTTTTATGCCAGTTGGTTCCAGTATTTGGCCATAGTAAAAAGGTTTTTGTCCAAAATTAAACATAAAGTGGCGACATTGGGATTCACAGTACAGTTTGATGTCAGCAAATATAGGGGAATGAATGGTATGACTTCTGGAACTCTGGTTGATGAAAGCGTCAAAAAAATTAAAGTAAAACCTTTTGGCTATAGAGACAAAATTGGCTACATGTGCGGTGACTTGGGCACATGCTTTTTATTGGGCTTGGTTAATAGCTTTTTAATGATTTACTACACCAATGTTCTCGGTGTTTCTGGCGTCGTGGTCGGTACACTGTACTTTGGTACTAAACTCTTCGATGCGTTTGTTGATGTGACTGTTGGCCGTCTGTGTGATACCTCGAAACTGACCGCAACGGGTCGTTTCAATCCCTGGATCCGACGCATGAAATATCCTTTATGCGCGATTGTCGTGGTATTGTTCCTGCCGTTTGCCCATGATCTATCCTACACAGGCAAAATTGCTTATATCTGTATTTCATACTTTATCTACGGCGCCATTTTATCGACAGTCAGCATTCCTTATGGCGCTATGTCAGCCGCCATCAGCTCCAACCCGGATGATCGCGTTTCCCTTTCTACATACAGAAGTGTGGGTGCTGCGATCGGTGGTGGAACAACAGGGTTCTTTATTCCGATCCTGATGTACAAAACTCTCGTCGATGGAAGTCAGGTTATTTCTGGCGAACATTTCTTCTGGATCTCCATCGGTTGTGCATGTATTGCTTTCATCTTCCTGACACTGACATGCAAATTAACCACCGAGCGTGTTCGTGTTGAAACAAAAGAAAAAGTCCCTGCTGGGCAGTTGATTAAAGCTTTGCTTAGAAATAAAGCATTGATTGTTCTGGTTATTGTTGATCTGCTTATCGTGGTCAATCAGGGCTTGTCCGGCACAAACATGACATACCTGTTCAATGATTATTTCCATGATAAACAGTCAATGTCCATCGCATTACTGTTCACCTTTGGTTCTCTCGTTTTACTGGCACCTTCCGCATCCTTTTTGACAAAACGATTTGGTAAGAAAGAGGCGAGTGTTTCTGCGCTGCTATTTTCAGTGGCAATGTATTTGATTATGTATTTTTCCCACATAACAGATGCGAAAACCTATTTGGTCTTCCTGTTCCTGGCCACACTGGGCGCTGGTTTATTCAACTTGATGATCTGGGCATTCATGACAGATGTCTGCGACTATCACCAGTATGTAACTGGAGACCGTGAAGATGGTACCGTTTACGGTGTGAACTTCTTTGCAAGAAAGGTCGGTCAGGCGTGTGCAGGTGGGATTGGTGGGTTTATGTTGGCGTTAATCGACTATAAATCTTCCTCAACAGGTGGAGCAGTACAAAGCCTTGCGGTCCAGGAAAACATTTATACCCTGGCAAACCTTCTACCGGCATTTTGTTTGTTTGCTTCTGCAATAGTCTTGATTTACTTCTACCCATTGAATAAAGCAACGACACTCAAAATGGAAAAGGAATTGAATAAAATTAATGGTATTCAATAAATTAGTAGATTGATGTTGCTTTGAAATAACAGCGGCGTTATTTCCTGCATCAGCGATGAAATAACAACGTACCCAGCCCCAGGTGATAGCTATCGCCTGGGGCTCTGTCCTAAAATCTACTGGAATCCCCAAAAGCAAAAAACCAGCCCAAGGCTGCTACTTCTACACCTAAATTTTTAAGATCTTAATCCCGAAATCAGCAGGGTTGACGATGTCTTCCAGCTTGCCAATCTGTGACAAGTCGCTTAGGGAAATCACACTGTTATTGTTGGTATCAGGAAAGCGAAGATTCTTAACAACATGCACCTTCACAGGTTTACCTTTACTATCGATGTCCATCACCCATGCGAGGAATCCACCCGAATATTTAGCCAGGCTCCCGATGGGATACAGGCCAAAGTTCTGGATGTACTCAACCAGAACCGTTTTATCAAAGGCCGGACCAAACTCGTTGACCTGACGGTAGGCATCTAGTGGTGTGTGTGGCGGTATACCGTTGCGAGTATAGAGTAGCTTGTTAACCACCTTGATCACCGAGATAGTACGAACAAGCTCAGACAACTCCCCGGCGTTTTTACCGGCGGGATAACCCGTGCCATCAAGACATTCGTTAGCATTTTCGATTACATCACAGCAGGTCGAGCTGGGCTCCCAGCCTATTTCAAGCAACTTCTTACGTAAAGTGACCACGTGCTCCTTGAGTAGGGTCTTCTGGGCAGGATTCATCGTGATTTTAAGCGACGGCAAATTTGCACTGATCAGAAGTGGTTTACCCATGTTATGCAGCAGTGCGCCCAGCATTGCTTCTCGCACCTGTGCATCATACGGGTCGCGGCTCAGCAGCATGTCGGCCAGTTGTCCCGTAACCTGCACCGCTTGCCTGACCCAGTCGGGCTCATCCCGTAAAAATGCCAGGGCATACAGGAAATCTTTACGATTTTTATCTAGCAAGAAACGCAGAGTATCGACGCAGTCATAGAAGATTTCAGAAGGAAACAGGTTATTGGTCTTGATGTACATCAGACCCACCTGGAGCTTATGCGCCACCTCTATTACTCCGCGCTCCATGGGGGCCTGGCGGGCAAGTTTTTCTTGCTCCAGTGTCTCTCGATGCAAAATGTTTTTCTCCCGGGTACCAGGGATGAACAAAGGGGAGGGTGAATTCAGTTTGTCATTACTTCCAGTACGGTAAATGACCTCTCTTTCTGATTCATTCACGTAATGGAAAATGGATTCCGTCTGGTCTGGCGACAAGTCAAGAAACTGAATACCCACTGCGACATAACCATGGTTACCGAAGGGACGGATGTGGCGAATGTTGCCTTTGGCAAAAAAACGATCGCCGTTAGGGAATTCCAGCGTCACCCCGGGAATTTCCTGGTTTATCCCCAGCGCGATGCTCTCATCCATATTCACGTCGATCAGGCAGCCACCCGTTGACAGGTTACGCAGCCGGCCCTGCACATTCAGTTCATGCTGAAAGACTTCGATATTGACGCGGGCAGACATACCCAGGATTAAGGGGATTCGAACCGAGCTTCTGTTTTCATTCACTAAGACCGATTCCGGAAGCTGGCACTCGAGACGATACGACATCCAGTCTGTCTTGATTAATTTGACAGAAATATTACTCAGACTGTAACTCTCTCTTACATTAAGGTGTGGCCCTTTCAGTGCTTCCAGGTCAAAACTTAGACTGTCTCTGGTCAGATATCGTTCTATATCCGAGCCGGCATATTCTACTTCCAGCACCATTTGCCCGGTACTCAACTCCAGCTCAGTAATTTCCGCATTCAGAGCATAGGGCATGTCCTGGGCATAAACAGACAGCGAGTGTGACTGCTTAAGCATGGAGGAGATCACATTCGCGGGAGGGTTCGCGCTCCCATTATTATTATTCACCATATGAGGATCCTCTACATGTGTTATGTGACGACAAAAGTGACCCACTACGTTAATACTTGGTCAGAATTGTCGTTCTGATTTATTGGCTGTCTTCGACTTACACTATTTAATTTCGTCTTTCTACAACGTCTGTTTGACGTCTGGCTGCAAGGGGGGAAGTTGGCTGATAAACTCCGTCATTGGCATGGGTCTACCATATAAATATCCTTGCAGGAACGTCACGTGACGCATCTTCAGGTAGTCAGACTGCTCATCGTTCTCCACACCTTCAGCCACCAGTTGCAGGCCGAGTCGGTTTGCCAGATCGATGACGTTATCGACAATATGGGCAGAAAGTGCGTCGGTTCCAATCATGCTGACGAAGCTCCTGTCGATTTTGAGCACATCGATGCTGAAGTCCTGGAGATACCGTAGGCTGGAATTACCGGTACCGAAATCGTCGATTGCGATTAACACGCCCAACTTGTGCAGTTCCGCAATCAACCTGTCCGTAACTTCATCGGCCACCAACAGTTCCCGTTCAGTCAACTCCAGCACGAGTATGATGGGGTTGTGCCGGAAGGCATGGAGAAACGCCTTGCAATCCTCCAGCAAACTAAGGTCCTTGCAGTGACCGGCACTGATATTGAACGCAAAATGGAAATCCTTGGGCAACTGATGGGCCCGAGGTGCAAACTGTTCGCAAACCTGCTCCATCAGAACCCGGGTCATCGGGATGATAAGACCCGTGTCTTCCGCCATCGGGATAAACCGGTCCGGCGGGATCATGCCCTGGTGTGGATGCTGCCAACGCATCAACACTTCGCAGCCCGTCCAGCGAGTATCTTCCCCGGACACTACCGGTTGGAGGTAAGGAAAGAATTCCCGCTGATTCAACGCCCGTTGCAACTCCTGCCCAGGTGAATTCATACGCCCGGCTCTTTTGAATACCCATACGCCAGCCAACAGACCCAGGAGAGTCCAGGCGAGGAGACTGAATTGAGAAAAATGCCGCATTTGGGACAGATAGTCAGTGGTAGACAGGAGCGTGACGAGCCGAAGTGGGTACTTTGTCGATGCCTGTTCCAGATAACCGGGTGTTTTAAGGGGAAAACGCTGATCGGTGGGGGTGATATTGTATTGCCACCGCTGATCTCCCACCACCAGGCTCATGGGTGAACTCATATTTATCATGTCGAGTTCAGAGAGCAAATGTTCACCAAAAAGCTTCACCACAATGCTATCGTTACCAACAATCTCCCGATAGACGATAAGCGGCTGATTTGCCTTCAGCTCATTGCCCTTCATGAGTATGAGCTTACCCTGCTGGTAATTATCAAAATTGATGTGAGTCTGAACGGGGCCGTAGAGGGAAGAACAATAAATGTGATCCCCATGAACCAGATTGATACTGTGCACATCCGGTGAGTCGGTCAACAACATCCTCAATAGCGGCTCTACCTCCTGACAGGGTTTGCCGAGGTCCTTGCTGAGAGTAATAGCGGCCAGTTGGGCGTTATCCAGAGTCTGATCCACTTTCTGCTGGACTTGTTGCAGGCGAGTCTCGGCTTCTTGCTTGGTGTTCGAGACGGCCTGCCAGAATGCGATGGTATAACCTAGAAAGATGAGTAGCAGGCTAACGATAATAGCGCGCCCCAACCGAATTTTAAATTCGCGTGCTTTTAAGAGCCTGAACGGCATTAAACCCCCATAACAAAATCGATAACATCATAATAACGCAGTAATATTTTCTGCCTGAATCCGTGGTCTATCCGGTCGTTTGTTGGACTCGACTCTTACAACTGTGGCCACGTGCGCCGGAAAAGCAAATCCGGCATGGAAAGCACTCACTCTCTGAAATTACTCAGTGCACCCATTCAGGTACATCGTTGTGACCGTCGTTTTTGCTCAATCTGGTCATGGATCAATACGTGAAGTGCCTAACCATATATGTAAATGTTGAAATTGTAACAAATATTATCATTAGCATACTTATCAATATATTGATCTGGGATAATATTTATCCATACCTGCAACCTGAAGTGGAATACTGAATCTGGCCCCCTGAATAGAGGTTATATCATCGCCTCATAGTCAAAACAGGTGACACAATGACCAGAAGTAACAGATGTAATTTCAGCCCTGAGTTAAGACTTGAGGCCGCTCAGTGAGTCCTTGATCAGAATTACACCGTTATCGCCGCTGCCACGGCAATGAATGAAGTGTCTTTATCGAAAAACATCAGGCTAAGTTCAGCATCAAATCGACGACCCGTAGGCTTCGCATTTCCCGCAGCGGCTGGTACGCCTGGCGTCAGAAACGTGGTGGGCTCAACCTGCACCAGCAGTATTACCAGCAGTATTACCAGCAGTATTACCAGCAGTATTGCCAGCACTGTGAGCGTATTGTCAGTGGCGCCTTTGCACAGGCTAAACAACGTTACGGTGCTCCACGCCTGGCGGATGAATGACACAAACAGGGTCTGATATTTAACGTGAAAACAGTGGCCGCAAATATGCACCATCTGGATTTCCTGTTTTACCCTGAAAATAGCAGGATCTGTTGAGGCGGTTCCGTGTACCTTTATCTCTAATTGAGGATATCTCAGGTGAATAAAGTGTTCGGAAAAGTTTTATTAAACTACATGCCAGGGTTAAAAAATTTATTATCGTACGATAAAAACTGGCTAAAACAGGATGTTAAAGCTGGGTTATCCGTTGCAGCCGTAGCACTTCCTGTTGCTATTGCTTATGCCGAGTTGGCTGGTGTGGGGGCTATCGTAGGGCTGTATTCCTGCGTTTTACCGATGATAGCCTATGCGCTCTTCGGTTCTTCCCGTCAGCTTATTGTTGGCCCTGATGCAACAACTTGCGCGGTTATTGCGGCCGTCGTGGTTCCTCTGTCTACCGGAAATCCCGAGCTTCACTGGCAACTGACGATCGTCATGACATTGATG
>DATERH010000050.1:0-6491 GCA_035271785.1 Buttiauxella sp. | reverse complement strand
TAATGAAACAGAATATGCCTGGCGGCACTAGCGCGGTGGTCCCACCTGACCCCATGCCGAACTCAGAAGTGAAACGCCGTAGCGCCGATGGTAGTGTGGGGTCTCCCCATGCGAGAGTAGGGAACTGCCAGGCTCCAAATTAAAGCGTGCTGATATGGCTCAGTTGGTAGAGCGCACCCTTGGTAAGGGTGAGGTCCCCAGTTCGACTCTGGGTATCAGCACCAGTTTTTAGGTTAATGTTCGGCGGCTTGATAAAGAATTTGCCTGGCGGCAGTAGCGCGGTGGTCCCACCTGACCCCATGCCGAACTCAGAAGTGAAACGCCGTAGCGCCGATGGTAGTGTGGGGTCTCCCCATGCGAGAGTAGGGAACTGCCAGGCTCCAAATAAACAAAAAGGCCATCCGCAAGGATGGCCTTTTTGTTTTGGATCGTTGTTGTAAAAGAAAAAGGCCACTTTCGTAGCCTTTATCTTTAAATATCAATGAATAACCTGAGACAGAAATGCACGCGTACGTTCTGACTTTGGATGAGCAAAGAACTCATTTGGAGGAGCCTGCTCAACAATTTCCCCTCGATCCATGAAGATCACTCTATCTGCTACCGTTCGCGCAAAGCCCATTTCATGTGTCACACACAGCATTGTCATCCCTGATTCTGCCAGACCAATCATCGTATCCAGCACCTCTTTAACCATCTCTGGATCAAGTGCAGAGGTTGGCTCATCAAATAGCATAATCTTTGGCTTCATGCACAGCGAGCGAGCAATCGCCACGCGCTGCTGTTGTCCACCCGATATTTGCCCCGGAAATTTATGCGCATGCTCTGCAATTCGCACTCTTTCCAGATAATGCATTGCCAGCGCTTCGGCCTCTTTCTTGGGCATTTTTCGCACCCAAATTGGCGCCAGCGTACAGTTCTGTAATACGGTCAGATGCGGGAAAAGGTTAAAATGCTGGAATACCATTCCGACTTCGGTTCGAACCTTCTCAATATTGCGTAAATCATCGTTCAGCTCAGTACCATCAACGACAATACGTCCTTGCTGATGCTCTTCCAGGTGATTAATACAACGTATGGTTGTGGATTTACCAGAGCCGGAAGGGCCGCACAATACAATACGCTCACCTTGCTGAACCTTCAGATTGATATCTTTAAGCACATGAAACTGCCCGTACCATTTATTGACATTCTCCAGCATGATCATCGCATCAGCGGGTTGCATCGTAATTTGACTCATTTATTCATCCTCAGTGCGGTGTTCGTCCGGTGTTAAAACGTTTTTCAAGATGCTGGCTATAGCGAGACATACTGAAACAGAAAATCCAGTAGACGAGAGCGGCAAAAACGTAGCCTTCGGTCGACATGCCAAGCCAGGCAGGGTCAACAGTGGCTTGCTGTACGCTGCTGAACAGATCAAACAGGCCGATAATGATCACCAGACTGGTATCTTTAAACAGAGCAATGATGGTATTGACCAGGCCAGGAATCACCATTTTCAGTGCCTGAGGTAAGATAACCAGCACTTGGGTTTTCCAGTAACCGAGCGCCAGAGACTCTGCGGCTTCATATTGCCCTTTTGGCAAGGCCTGTAAGCCCCCTCGGACGACTTCTGCGACATAAGCTGACTGGAACAAGATAACTCCAACGAGTGCGCGGATTAACTTGTCGATGCTTGTTCCTTCCGAAAGAAACAGCGGCAACATGACAGATGACATGAACAACACAGTGATTAGCGGCACACCGCGCCAGAACTCGATAAATACCACTGACAGAATTCTGACGACTGGCATGCTTGATCGACGTCCCAAGGCCAGTAAGATCCCCAAAGGTAAGGCTCCGGCAATCCCCACAGCAGCAATGATCAACGTTAACGTTAGCCCGCCCCACTGGCGTGTTTCGACACGATCCAGCCCCAAAAATCCACCGTACAACAGACCCCAAACAACCAATGGATAAATAACGGCCCAAGCAGCGATGTATCGTCCACGTCTTGGCATAGCATTCCAGAACATTGGAATAATAGAAGTCAGGCCAATGAATAGTACGAGATTAATGCGCCAACGCTGGTCATGTGGATACAACCCATACATAAACTGCCCGAACCGTGCGTGGATAAACACCCAACAAGCGCCTTCTTTAGTGCAATCTGCACGGCTTTCACCAAACCAGTTTGCCTGGAAGATCGTCCAGTTTAACAAGAGCGGGATAAGCTCCCACATCATCCACAAACAGAAAATAGTCAGTAAGCTATTGGACCAGCTGGAAAAGAGATTTTTACGAGCCCATTGTACGGCCCCTAAACGAACAGCCGTTGGGCGCGGGTGATGTGACACCAGTGCTTTTGTCATCGTAATTCCTTAGCGCTCGATCAGGGCAATTCGCCGATTATAGATATTCATCAATAGCGAAATAGTCAGGCTTATAATCAGGTATACCGACATCGTTATGGCAATAGTCTCAATCGCTTGCCCTGTCTGATTGAGCACTGTACCTGCGAACAGTGAAACCATATCCGGGTAACCAATAGCGGCTGCCAGCGACGAGTTCTTGACGATATTGAGATACTGGCTAGTCAGCGGTGGAATGATCACGCGCATTGCCTGTGGAATGATGACCTGACGCAATGTGACCGGGTTTGGTATCCCTAACGAACGTGCCGCCTCGTGTTGACCGTAAGGCACAGACTGAATACCCGCACGGATGATTTCGGCAATGAAAGCTGAGGTATAAACCGATAACGCCAGAGTTAATGCTGCCAGTTCAGGAATCAGCACCATCCCACCGCGGAAGTTAAAACCGCGCAACGCAGGAATATCCCAGTGGAGTGCAGCACCGAAAATCCACTGAGCGAGTATCGGCAATAATATCAACAGCCCCAGCGCATACGGCCAAGTGCGACGTAATTGCCCGGTTTTAATCTGATGCATTTTGTTATAACGATACAGACCTGCTGATGCGATAAGTGCCAGGGCAATTGCTGCTATGAATGCCAGCACACCTTCACCTATTTGTGGCGACGGTATATATAGCCCGCGATTACTCAGAAAGAGAATATCGAATGCACTGACCGCCTGGCGCGGGCCCGGCAAGTTACGCAGTACGGCAAAATACCAAAAAAATATTTGCAATAAAGGTGGGATATTGCGGAAAGTCTCAATGTAAAAAGTAGATAGTTTACGCAGTAGCCAGTTATCGGAAAGTCGAGCTAGCCCGAGAAAAAATCCAAGAAATGAAGCAAATACGATGCACAACGCGGAAACCAATAAGGTATTCAGCAGGCCAACCAAAAATACTCGGCCATAAGTATCACCTTGTTCATAATCAATAAGATGCTGAACAATGCCGAAGCCGGCACTACGGTCAAGGAATGCAAAACCTGAAGTGATACCACGATTGCTAAGGTTAGTGACGGTGTTGTGTATCAGGTAAATAGCGATGCCGACGACGACGACGACAGCAATAATCTGAAACAGCCAGGCACGAACCGCTGGGTTAGAAAAGGAGATATCACCTTTTACGATTGGGCGGCGATGAGACATAAGCGAACCTCAGTGACAAAAACTCAAACGTTGGGCACTACAGACGTAGTGCCCATTTCTGACGTATCGCTTAGCGAACTGGTGGTGCGTACTGAATGCCACCTTTATTCCACAGGTTGTTTTGTCCACGCTTGATTTTCAGAGGGCTTTCAGAGCCGACGTTACGCTCGAAAACTTCAGCGTAGTTACCCACTTGTTTGACGATGTTGTATGCCCATTTGTTGTCGAGTTTTAGGTCTTTACCAAAGTCGCCTTCTTTACCTAGCAGGTGGCCCATATCTGGCGTTGTTGGGTTAGCAGCCATCTGGTCAACGTTTTTAGAATCAATACCCATTTCTTCGGCGTTCAGCATAGCGAACAGAGTCCAGCGCACGATGGAGAACCAGTCTTCATCACCACGGCGGACAACAGGGCCCAGAGGTTCTTTTGAAATCACTTCAGGCAGGACAATCCACTCGCCAGGCGTACTCAATTTTATACGCAGCGCATAGAGTTGTGATTGATCGGAAGCCAGGGTATCACAGCGACCTGATTCCAGCGCTTTAGCTGATTCATCAGAACGGTCGAAAGTCACTGGGGTGTACTTCATGTTGTTGGCTTTGAAATAGTCAGCAACATTGAGCTCAGTATCCGTACCCGCCTGAATACAAACTGTTGCGCCATCTAGTTCTTTGGCACTTTTCAGGTCTGCTTTATTATGAGTCAGGAAGCCGATACCGTCGTAATAAGTGACGCCGGTAAACGACATACCCATGCCCGAATCACGGGAAGAGGTCCAGGTGGTATTACGCGATAAAATGTCTACCTCACCGGATTGCAGAGCGGTGAAACGCTCTTTCGCCGTCAGTGGGGTGTATTTCACTTTCGAGGCATCGCCAAATACCGCAGCGGCAACGCCACGGCAAACGTCCACATCAATGCCGGTAAATTTACCGTTTGCATCGGCATAAGAAAAACCAGGCAAGCCGTCACTTATTCCGCACTGCACAAAGCCTTTCTTTTTTACCGCTTCAAAGGTGGTACCGGCATGGGCCTGATTTACAACCGCGAATAATGCACCGGCTGCGACCAGAGTGGAAATCAATGTCTTTTTCATAATGCATCCTGTGTGGCGAAATTATCGTTATAAGTGTTGGCGTCCGGATGGCGCCGTTTTTCCTGTCTGTGGCATCTGCCAGTCTGGATTAAGCAAAGGGAGTGCCAAGATTGCGATCGAGGGTTTGCGTGTACCGTTCGATGCAGTAAGCAGAGTGTAGACAGTAAAAATTACTCTCAGCGCCCCGTAACGGTGCAAAACTGAAACCTACGCCACATTTCAGCGCAAAAAAGTTTCAATTTTTGATCATGTGAAAAGAAGTGATTTCGGTGGTTAACATTAGCGTGAATACTATTCAGACTGGTATGTGAGAGTAATCACGACTTCCTCTGCAATAAAACAAAACTGAAGGAAACTGAGTGATTTGTTTCACGCTAAAAATATTTGGCGACTGGAGGACAAAATTAAAAAGCTGGGGAATTTCGACGCTTTGCACTTTAGCAATGCAAAGGTTCTGCTTAAGATTTTTTAAAGATGTGCTGAGGCTTACTGAGTTAAGGCCACTATAGCCAGAGTGAAACCGGTAAACGCTGCGGCGTCTCCCGTGATAGCACCAGCTATTTCCCAGATAAAATGTGCGCAGAATTAATGTAGCTAACGATTTTCAGACATTAAAAAAGGCGCTTCCCCATGCCGAGTAGCGCCTTTTTAAACAACAAGTTAACTGATTGTTATCAGTTCATGCCGTATTTTTTCAATTTCTTACGTAGCGTGCCACGGTTGATGCCCATCATCTGGGCTGCGCGGGTTTGGTTGCCACGGGTGTATTGCATCACCATGTCCAACAATGGCTGCTCTACTTCAGCCAATACCAGCTCATACAGATCATTAACATCCTGACCATTCAGTTGAGCAAAATAGTTCTTCAGTGCTTGTTTCACGGAGTCACGCAGAGGTTTTTGGGTAACCTGATCCTGTGAGTTAACGGTTGAAACGGTTAGTACGTCAGAATTTACGCGTTGTTCGAACATAGTTCTGTCAGCTCTTTATTTCTAATTACGCAAGATTTTCGAAGTATGCCTCCAACGCCTCAAGCTGTTCGCTTGCATCCTCAATGGCGTTGAATGTGCGCCGAAACTGGTCATTTGGAGCGTGTTCCTGTAAGTACCAGGAAACGTGTTTACGAGCAATTCGGTATCCCTTTGCATGACCATAAAAGTCATGAAGTTCCCCAATATGCCCGCAAAGTAAGCGCTTCACCTCTGCCAGAGGCAGTGGAGGAAGCAGCTCTCCAGTGTCCAGATAATACTGGATTTCCCGAAAGATCCAGGGTCTTCCCTGAGCTGCACGTCCTATCATAAGAGCATCAGCCCCTGTGTAGTCGAGCACAGCTCTGGCTTTAAGCGGGTCGGTAATGTCACCATTCGCGATTACCGGAATGGAAACTTTCTGCTTAACTGCCCGAATGCTGTCGTATTCAGCATCACCCTGAAATAAACAGGCGCGTGTGCGTCCATGAATTGTCAGAGCCTGAATGCCACAGTCTTCAGCCAGTTGGGCAATCTCTTCACAGTTACGGTGCGCCGTATCCCAGCCAGTGCGAATTTTCAACGTGACAGGTACGTCAACTGCGTTAATTACCGTTGTCAGGATAGACTTCACCAGACTTGGGTATTGCAGCAGAGCGGAACCCGCCAGTTTTCGATTCACTTTCTTTGCTGGGCATCCCATATTGATATCAATAATCTGGGCGCCATTAGCCACGTTAATGCGTGCGGCCTCTGCCATCTCGTCAGGATCACTACCGGCAATTTGCACGGTGCGGATACCCGGTTCATTCACGTGCACCATCCGTAAACGTGACTTATCACTCGCCCAAACTTCAGGGTTAGAGGACATCATCTCGGAAACAGTTA
>DATERH010000049.1:0-3700 GCA_035271785.1 Buttiauxella sp. | reverse complement strand
TCGCACCGACCAGTGACTGGAAAAACGGTGGCTTATCCTCTAACTGATAAAGAAGCTCGGACTCGGTACTTTTAATATCAGACATTTGTACACTCCTGTGACAAATAGAACTTTATTGTTAAACCGATAAATCAGAGTGAGAGGCATCCTCAAGGCTAAAACCGTTAGTTTAAGAACGAGATATCCGGGGTGACCGCCGGGTTTGGCCATCCCTCCGGGAACCAAATCCCGGAGTCTTCCCTCATTCATTGGCTTAAGTGAACGGTGTTACCCTCAAGACGCCGTTGACATCAATCTCAGGGATAGAATTCGCACATAGGTGCGAAAATCCATGATGGTTAAATGCGTGCGTCCATGCGTTGCCACATTTTCGCCGCGACTTTTCTGGCTTCGGCATAAATTGGCTCACAGTCAAAGGCGAACTGGCGGTCCTCGTACACCATCACGCCGTCTACCATCACGCTGTGAACACTGCTTGAACCAAGACCAAAGGCCAGATGACCGCCGATGTTTTCAGCTTTGAGTGGTGTGGGTGATGGATAATCGCAAATGGTGAGATCAGCTTTATAGCCCGCTTGTAGGCAGCCAAATCGCGCATTGAAATTGCGCGCCAGCAGCTCATTCCCGTTGCCCAGGAAACGGGCAAAGCTGTCCGGCCACAGTGAACCTCCTGCATCCCGGTGTTTGAAATAGGCGAATTTCAGTTCTTCGAACATATCGGAGCCGATGCCATCCGTTCCCAGCGCCAGGTTGCGGTACTGTGGTAACTGATGGTTGTAGCCCACATGATTGTTCATGTTGGAACGGGCATTGTGAACGAGGAAACCATCCTTCTCATTTAGCAATTGAATATCGCTGGTTGAGAGATAAAGACCGTGTGCAATCAGCGTCTTGTTGTCGATAAGATCAAACTCGGCAAGGCGGGCCAGCAGATCCTTGCCATATTTGTGATGGCTGTGTGATACGTCGTAAAGATCTTCTGCGGCATGGATATGCAGACCGCGTCCCGTCTGCTTGATAGCACCGCGCAGCAGGGCAAGACCGGCATTCGATACAGTAAACGGGGCATGTGCTCCGATATGGGCTTCTACCAGATAGCGTTCTTTACCGGCAACACGTGCTTTATCAATCAATTGTGCGAAGTTGATATTCTCTTCGACGCCAGCTTGCAGCTCTTCCAGACCCCCGTTACGGTCGGTGGTTTCAAAGCAGGTCATACCGCGCAGCCCAGTCTTCAGGAAAGCCTTGCGTAAAGTATTGAGCGAACCGGCGATATAGTGAGGCGAAGCATGGTGGTCGATGACCGACGTACAGCCACTTTTAATCGCTTCCAGGGCACAAATTAGCCCACTGTAATAAAGCGTCTCCTCGTCGAGCGCCCTATCCAGTCGCCACCACAGATTTTTCAGTGTGGAGATAAAATCCGGACAGGGTGGAATTTGCGCCATGATGCCGCGCGATAATCCGGAGTAGAAATGGTTATGGGCGCAGACAATTCCCGGCATGACGATGCGGCCGTGCATCTCTTTCACCGTCGCTGCTGGGTAATGCCCGCTCAGGTTCGCACCCACATCGATAATTTCGCTGCCTTCAATGGCAATATCGATGTTTTCCTGAACCCGTGCTGGGTTTAACTGCACGGCAGTGACATTTTTGAGTACCAACATGATTAAACCTCCACCCGTCCTAAAAGATAGTGATGATGCTTATGCACATGACTGATAATCCGGCATGTCTCTTTAAGCTGTTCAGGCTCCTCGAGGAACTGGCTATTGGCATCAATCAATAACTGCCAGACTTTCGCGTTTTGACGGATGCTGATGCGGTTGTCTTCGACCAGGAAACCCGGGTTGCTGCTGTTGGCAAAGTCTTCAGGCAGGCTGAAAACGGTCAGCTTGTCTTTATACGGTTTGCCTTGCCATGGGCAGAATTGCGCACAGTTGCCACATTCGTTGCAGAAAGCGTCAAGATGCAGAGTCTGGTAGCGATTATTGAAGCCGGGGACGGCGATGGAGACGTTGGCGCGGTTCGGACAGACGTCCACGCACTTGCTGCAAACGTAGTTACATTCCAGACAGCGTTCTGATTCCTGTTTAACAAACGCATCACGACTGTCTTTATCGACCAGATTGACGGTGATACGCCCCTTACGCTCGTACAGGCGCTGCGGATCGACATTGTTCCAGTATTTATCGCCGAAGTGAGAGCGAATATTCTCACGTTGCAAGATAGTATCGGTCGCGCGACGGGCAGTGCCGATAGCAGCAACAATTGACGATGGGCCACTCTGAACGTCGCCAATCAGGAACAACCCAGGCTCGCTGGTTTCTCCGGTATCGTTGATGACCTCCGGCCAGCCTTGCTTATCAAGCGGTACCCCCATTGCTGCCAGTGCTTCGCAATCCTGTTGTTCGCCGATGGCCGTGATCAACGCGTCAAAATGCAGGATTTTGCTGCTGTCGCTGGCAACCGGGCGGCGGCGACCTGACTCATCGGGTTCACCCAACTCCATCACCCGAACGGTCAGTAAACCATTTTTAGCAAAGTTCTCCGGGTTACTGAGGAACATAAACTTCACGCCATCTGTCAGCGCTTCTTCATATTCTTCACGCCAGGCTGGCATTTCCGCCTGAGTACGACGGTAGATAACCGTCACCGACTGCACGCCAGGGACACGCAGTGCCGCACGAGCACAGTCCATGGCCGTGTTGCCAGCACCGACTACTGCGACTTGTTTACCCAAATCCAGGTTTACGCCACGGTTGTAGTCACGCAAGAAGGAGAGTGATTTGTAGACATTACGATTGTCCCCATCAAGCTTAACGCCACTGTTTTTATCTGTTCCGGTGCCCACCATGACATAGTGGAAACCTTGGTCTTTCAGTTGTGCAACCGTGAGTTGTGGATTGCAGCCATATTCGAATTTCACGCCGTGAGCGGCAACGAAATCAATATCCTGCTGGATAATTTCGCCGGGAATACGGAACTGAGGAATGACGTTTTTCACGACGCCACCTGCATTTTTTTCCCGTTCAAATATTGTCACCGGGTGTCCGGCACGTGCGAGGAAATAACCTGCTGAAAGCCCGGCTGGGCCTGCACCAATCACAGCAACTGGGTGGCGAGAACCTGAGCCTGCCGGCTTATACCAACGTTGTTTGTAGCCTTCCAGACCCTTTTCCAGTGCGACTTTCTTCAGCTCGCGAATATTCAGCGCGCTGTCATAGTCCAGACGGGTACAGTTGAGCTGGCACTGGTGGTCGCAAATATGGCTGGTGATCGCAGGTAACGCGTTGCGCTGGTAGATAACTTCCAGTGCATCTGTATAACGGCCTTCACCCAATAAACGGATATATTCCGGAATGTCTTGTTTAATGGCGCAGGCGGTCACGCAAGGCGCGATGTAGCAATCGGTCAGCGGCAACTTTTCGGCGACGTTAATGCGCTCTTCTGACTTCCAGTTTTTCTGTGTGTATTCCATGCTGACCGCTTTGCTGGCGAGTGCATCCAGGCGTGCAACATCGACTGTCTGCATCCCCCACGCATCAGAATTTTCCAGCTCGCGTAAGCATTCACTCATGCGCAAATAGCCGCCTGGTTTCAGCAAGTCGGTGGCCATGGTTATCGGGCGAATACCGGTTTCAAATATATCGCGAACGGTGAGTTGGCTGGCCCCACCGGAATAGGAAATCGGCAACGT
>DATERH010000048.1:0-9613 GCA_035271785.1 Buttiauxella sp. | reverse complement strand
ATGGGGGTTGAGGCCACAAACCAGCACATGCGGCTGTGCAATACCAAACTTGGTTTGCAGGTCATGATACAGGATGGTGATTATCTGGCGTAATAAATCTGGCGTTATCGCATCAGAAATGGCTTTTAGCGGTAGATGTGTGGTCGCCAATGCAACACGCAGCTCTTCGGTTGCCAGCATCATTACGACTTTTTCGCTGTGCGAGCGTTCTTCGAAAAACTCGGTATGGCCGATAAACGGAATACCAGCATCGTTGATTATGCCCTTATGCACGGGCCCGGTGATCAGTGCGGCAAATTCGCCACTAATACATCCGTCACAGGCTCGCGCCAGCGTTTCAACCACATACTCACCGTTTCTCACATCTAACTGCCCAGGTACGACTGGCGCGCGTAATTCGATGGGAACAACCGTAAGTATGCCAGCAGGTTGCGGGCTTGCAGGTGCATCGGGCTGATAAGTTCGAAGCTTGAGAGGAAGGCCGAGGAGGGCAGCACGTTCCTTGAGGAGTTCAGGCGAAGCCACGACGACCAATTCAACGGGCCATTCGCGGCTTGCCAGTGCGATGACCAGGTCGGGGCCAATCCCGGCGGGTTCGCCGGGAGTGATGACCACGCGATGGATATTAGCCATTGCTACCGATAACTTTTACGTAAGCAGAAGCGCGTTGTTCCTGCATCCAGGTTTGAGCCTCTTCAGAGAACTTGCGGTTGAACAGCATACGATATGCACGATCTTTCTGTGCAGCATCGGTCTTATCAACGTTACGAGTATCGATCAGTTGGATCAAGTGCCAGCCGAAACTGGAATGCACAGGCTCGCTTGTTTGTCCTTTATTCAGTTTCATCAGAGCATCACGGAACGCCGGATCATAAATATCTGCTGATGCCCAACCTAAATCCCCGCCCTGGTTAGCCGAACCTGGATCGTCAGAGAACTCTTTTGCGGCTTTCTCGAAAGTGGTTTTGCCACTCTTAATATCAGCTGCAATCTGGTTCAACTTAGCGCGTGCCTGGTCATCATTCATGATTGGAGATGACTTCAGCAAAATATGACGAGAGTGAACTTCGGTAACAGAAATGCTCTGGCTTTGGCCACGCAAGTCGTTCACTTTCAGGACGTGGAAACCGACACCTGAACGAATCGGGCCGATAACATCACCTTTTTTCGCTGTACTTAAAGCTTGAGCGAAAATAGATGGCAGCTCCTGGATGCGTCCCCAACCCATTTGACCGCCTTTCAGGGCTTGTTGGTCAGCAGAGTAGGTGATGGCCAGTTTGCCGAAATCACCACCGTTTTGCGCTTGTGAAACGATATCACGCGCTTGTTTTTCCGCATCATCTACCTGGGTAGATGATGGGTTTTCCGGTAATGGAATCAGGATGTGGCTTAAGTTGAGCTCGGTACTGCTGTCGTTTTGGCTACCCACTTGCTGTGCAAGAGCTTCCACTTCTTGTGGCAAAACTGACACGCGACGACGAACTTCGTTATTACGCACTTCCGAAATGGTCATCTCTTTGCGGATCTGAGCACGGTAAGTGTTGTAATTGACGCCATCATAGGCCAGACGGCTACGCATCTGATCCATGCTCATTTTGTTTTGTGCCGCGATATCAGCAATGGCTTTATCAACCTGCTCATCGGTCACTTTGACGCCCATTTTCTGGCCCATCTGCAGGATGATTTGATCCATAATCAGACGTTCCATAATTTGATTACGCAGAGCGGCATCGTCAGGGAGCTGTTGCCCGGCTTGTTGGGCATTCATCTTCACTGATTGCATGAGGCCGTCAACGTCACTTTCCAATACCACACCGTTATTCACTACAGCAGCAACTTTGTCGACCACTTGTGGGGCCGCGAAAGAGGTATTCGCCACCAGGACGATACCGAGAAGCAGCGTTCTCCAATTCTTCATACTTTTTCCATTTACTTAGCCGCAGAGCGGATTACGTTTTACAAGTCAAAGTGAATTACATCGAGCTTTGATACGGCAGAATGTTTGAACGCAACATCTGCTGTGTGCCCAGGCCGTAGTTGGAACTCAGGCCACGTAACTCGATGTTAAAGCTAATTACGTTGTCGTATTTGCTTTCGTTGTTTTCCCAGCCATCAATATTACGTTCGTAACCAACACGAATCGCATAACAGCAAGAGTTATACTGCACTGCCAGCATAGAGTCAGCGGTTTGTTTCGCATTAGTGTCGTAGTAATAAGCCCCGACGACAGACCAACGGTCAACGATCGGCCAACTTGCCGTCATCCCCACTTGTGAGATGCCGTCTTTATACTGCGTTGCATCGGTATTAATGCCCGGTATCGTTGCACGAATGTATTCAGGACTTGCGTAACGGTAGTTGACTTGCATCAGTCGGTCGATGTCACGACGATATTCGATAGCGCTGCTGCCGGTCGCAACGCTATTCAGACGTGCATCGTACTGTACCCCGCCACGTAAACCCCAACGGTCAGTCATACGCCAATAAGTGTCACCCGCCCATACCATGGACCCGGTTTTCTTATCTTTTTCCCACTCAATGTTGTCATCGCCAGTTTGAGATTGAGTGAAGTAGTAGATTTGACCCACAGAAACGTTAAAACGTTCAACGGCAGCATCGTCATAAATGCGGGTTGTCACCCCTGTCGTCACCTGATTGGCCGATGCGATACGGTCAAGACCGCCGTAAGAACGGTCGCGGAATAAACCACTGTAGTCAGATTGCAGCAGTGCGGAGTCGTAATTATTGATATTGCTCTGATCGCGATATGGCACATACAGATACTGTACGCGTGGCTCCAGCGTTTGTTCCCAGCCGATAGCTGAGTCCATGGCGCGGTCGAAAATCAGCTTACCATCCATTTTAAACTGCGGCAGAACACGGTTAACAGACTCGTCCAACTGATTATCAGGATTCGCGTTGTTGTACGTATCCAGATTGGTCTGCTGATAATGCGTCGCCATCAGTTTGGCTTCGGTATTCAGACTCGCCCAGCCGTTTGATAATGGTAGGCTAATGACGGGCTCAATATGAAGACGGGTAGCCTCGGGCTGGCTGTCATCCACGTTTGTAAAATGAACGGCCTGACCATAAATACGTGTATCAAATGGCCCAATATCATTTTGGTAGTAATTCATATCCAACTGCGGCGTTGCGCTGTAGGAACTTCTACCATTTTGCGAATCAAAGACCTGGAACTGTTTGGCTGAAAGCGTCGCATCGAAGTTCTCAACGGCATAACCAACACTAAATTTCTGTGTCGCGTAACCGTCAGTACTGGAACCGTACTGCGAATCAAGATCGTTAAAGTAGTAAGGATCGCTGACTTTGGTGTAGTCGATATTGAAACGCCACACCTGATCCATCACCCCACTGTGGTTCCAGTAGAACAACCAGCGGCGTTCATCCCCGTCTGGGTTTTTGGTCACATCGTCTTTATATTCTTTATCTGAAAGCATGTAATCGAATTCAATGATACCTGAGCCAGCTTTGGTCAGATAACGGAATTCGTTTTGCCACTGCATGCCCTTTTCTTCCATATAGTGCGGAGTAATCGTGGCATCAAAGTTTGGTGCGATGTTCCAATAATACGGCAGAGTGAATTCAATACCGCTATCACTACTGTATTTCGCATTTGGGATCAGGAAACCTGAACGGCGTTTATCACCGATCGGCAACTGTAAATATGGGCTGTAAAACACTGGTACTGGACCCACCTTAAAGCGGGCATTCCAGATTTCCGCGACTTCTTCCTCGCGGTCCTGAATCACTTCACTCCCCACCACGCTCCAGGTGTTAGAACCCGGCAAGCAGGAAGTAAAGGTGCCATTTTCCAAAATGGTGTAACGGTTATTTCCACGCTGTTTCATCAGGTCGGCGGTACCACGACCCTGACGATCTACCATCTGGTAGTCACCTTCCCAGACGTTAGTATCTTTGGTATTCAGGTTTGACCAGGCTTTTGGCCCTTTCAGAATGACCTGATTATCGTCGTAGTGGACGTTGCCAACGGCATCGACGGTACGAATGGGATCAGGTTGACCTTCAACTTGTTTTTGGTGCAGCAGAACTTCGTCAGATTGCAGGCGGCTATTGCCTTGCTGTATATCTACGTCGCCACTAAACACCGCGTCGTCAGGATAATTTCCTTTTGCGTGATCGGAATTTATAGTGACAGGCAGGTTGTTGGTGTCCCCTTCAACCAGCGGGCGGTTGTAACTTGGGACGCCAAGCATACATTGCGACGCGAGGTCGGCCGCCATGCCTTGTTGACTATACAGCGCTGCGCCAATCAAGGTGGCCAGCAAGGTGGGAATACGTTTTTTCATACGTGTTATTCGTTGTTCCGTCATCAATGGCTTATACCCATCATCATTCAAGATGCAGAGGCGTTGGCGGCACTTAGTTATTCGACTCACCGTGAGCCTTACCCCTTCGGGGCCGCTCTAAGCAGCGTTCAAATCTGTTCTATACAGATTTGTGGTTCCCGTCATTGGGTTCACTGAATGACGGGATGTTTACTCACTTGCCGCGTTGCTTCACATTGAATGCTATAGGGTATAGCGTCGGCAAACGGTCAGAGACTAACTTACTCATCACTACAGCGCTAGTGTTAATCCTGCCCGTTCAGCAGTCTGCCGTTAGGCACTGCTATCAATGACGGGTATGATAAAGCAAATTCTAGCCGACGACATGACGATTTGGGGAGTATATGCAGTATTGGGGAAAAGTACTCGGTGTGGCAATAGCACTTATTATGGGCGGTGGCTTCTGGGGCGTAGTAATAGGGCTGCTGATTGGCCATGCCATTGATAAGGTGCGCAGCCGCCGTCAGTCTTGGTTTTCTAACCAACAACAGCGCCAGTCATTGTTCTTTAGCACTACATTTGAAGTGATGGGCCATCTGACTAAGTCAAAAGGGCGTGTTACGGAAGCGGATATCCAAATTGCATCACTATTAATGGATCGCATGCAATTACATGGTGATGCGCGTAGTGCCGCACAGCATGCATTCCGGGTGGGTAAAGAAAATGGCTACCCACTCCGTGAGAAGATGCGTCAGTTACGCAGCGTATGTTTTGGGCGTTTTGACCTGATTCGGATGTTTCTTGAAATTCAGATTCAGGCGGCATTTGCGGACGGCTCCCTGCATCCTAACGAACGGGAAGTGCTGTACGTTATTGCCGAAGAGCTCGGTATTTCACGTATGCAGTTCGATCAGTTCTTACGCATGATGGAAGGCGGGCAGCAATTCGGTGGTGGATACAACCAATCGCAAGGTGGCTTCCAGCAGCAACGTGGGCCAACGCTTGAAGATGCATGCAATGTATTGGGCGTTAAAAGTAGCGATGATGCCACCACCATTAAACGCGCATACCGTAAATTAATGAGCGAACACCATCCTGACAAACTGGTCGCCAAAGGTCTGCCACCAGAAATGATGGAGATGGCCAAACAGAAGGCGCAGGAAATTCAGAAAGCGTACGATCTGATTAAGACGGTCAACGGATTCAAATAAATGAAAAAACCTCTCGACTGAGAGGTTTTTTTTAGAAATCTGCCGGGGCGCGAAACGTCATGGGCGTGCCATATTCGGGATGGGTAATGGTCAGCATTTCAGCGTGAAGCTGCAAACGTGGAGCTAATGCTAGCGCTTCAGACGTGGCATAGAAGCGGTCGCCAAGAATGGGATGGCCCAACGCCAGCATATGCACGCGCAGTTGGTGCGAGCGGCCAGTAATGGGTTTTAGCAGCACACGCGCGGTGTTATCCGCCGAATACTCCAGCACTTCATATTCCGTCTGCGCCGCTTTGCCGGTTTCATGGCATACCATCTGCTTTGGCCGATTTGGCCAGTCGCAAATCAGTGGTAAATCCACCAAGCCTGTTTCCGGTTTCGGATGACCCCACACTCGCGCCACGTACTGCTTCTTCGGCTCACGTTCACGGAATTGACGCTTTAACTCGCGCTCTGCCGCTTTGGTTAGCGCAACGGCAATCACTCCGCTAGTCGCCATATCCAGACGATGTACGGATTCTGCCTGCGGGAAATCGCGCTGAATACGCGTCATCACGCTGTCTTTGTGCTCATCCAGACGCCCGGGCACCGACAACAAACCCGAAGGTTTGTTGACGACCATGATGTGGTCATCCTGATAAAGGATAACCAACCATGGGTCCATCGGCGGGTTATAGGGTTCCATTAACATTTACTCTACATCCTTCATGCTGCAGCGGCGTTGGCTGCTTTCCTGCACCCCAGTCACTGACTTCAGTAAACTCCCGGGATGCCCTTTCTTGCCGCCTTGCTGCAACTCGAATGATTTGAGTAAAGCGGTGGAAAACTATTGGTGTGTCACGACTATCAGGCGCAACGCATCGAGTCGCCAGTTAGCCTGTGCGAGGCTTTCCAACACTTGTTTACGATTACTCTCGATGGCATCGAGTTCATCATCACGAATGTTTGGATTGACCGCTCTTAGCGCTTCCAGACGGGAAAGTTCTGCACTCAGTTTCTCATCTGCTTCTTCGCGAGCCGCTTTAATCAATACTTGCGCAGCCGCTTCCACTTTCTCTTCTGCCAGTTGCAAAATCGCGTGGACGTCGGACTGTACGGCATTGACCAGCTTACTGCCGGTATGACGATTTACCGTGCTTAGCTGACGGTTGAAGCTTTCAAACTCGACCTGGGCGGCAAGGTTAGTTCCGTTTTTATCCACCAACATACGAACCGGCGTTGGCGGCAGGAAGCGATTGAGCTGCAATTGCTTCGGCGCTTTCGCCTCAACGACATACACCAGCTCCAACAGCAACGTGCCGACTGGCAATGCTTTGTTTTTTAACAGAGACAATGCACAGCTACCGGTATCGCCGGAAAGTATCAGATCCAGACCATTGCGGATGATGGGATGTTCCCATGTCACAAACTGTGCATCTTCGCGAGACAGCGCCACATCACGTTCAAACGTAATGGTGCAACCGTCTTCCGGCAGACCTGGGAAGTCCGGCACCAGCATATGATCACCTGGTGTCAGCACCACCATGTTGTCACCACGATCGTCCTGATTAATGCCAACAATGTCGAACAAGTTCAGGGCAAAGCTCACCAGGTTGGTGTCGTTATCCTGCTCAGAAATAGCCTGTGCCAGCGCTTGTGATTTCTCACCGCCATTGGAGTGAATTTCCAGCAGACGGTCACGCCCCTGTTCCAGCTGCAACTTCAGCTCATCGTGCTGTTCGCGACACTGCTTAATAAGTGCCGAGAAACCGTCAGTATTTTCAGGAGCAGCGAGATACTCAATCAGTTGCGGATAAACGTTATCGTAAATCGCGCGACCTGTTGGGCAAGTGTGCTCGAAAGCGTCCAGCCCTTCATGGAACCATTCTACCAACACGGACTGCGCGGTTTTCTCAAGGAAAGGCACATGGATCTTAATGTCATGTGCCTGGCCGATACGATCCAGACGACCAATACGTTGTTCCAGTAAATCCGGGTTGAATGGCAGGTCGAACATCACCAGATTGCTGGCAAACTGGAAGTTACGGCCTTCTGAACCAATTTCTGAACACAACAACACTTGCGCGCCAGTGTCTTCTTCGGCAAACCAGGCAGCCGCACGGTCACGTTCAAGAATGGACATGCCTTCATGGAACACCGCAGCACGAATACCTTCGCGCTCACGCAACACTTGCTCAAGCTGCAGTGCCGTGGCGGCTTTGGCACAAATCACCAGGACTTTGTGAGAACGGTGGCTGGTCAGGTAACCCATTAGCCATTCCACACGTGGATCGAAGTTCCACCATGTTCCGCTATCACCTTCAAATTCTTGATAAATCTGTTCTGGATAGAGCATATCGCGAGCGCGTTCTTCCACCGATTTACGTGCCGCCATAATGCCCGATACTTTAATCGCAGTTTGATACTGCATCGGCAGTGGCAAACGAATGGTATGTAGCTCGCGTTTGGGGAAACCTTTAACGCCATTGCGCGTGTTACGGAACAACACACGGCTGGTGCCGTGGCGGTCCATCAGCATGGAAATCAGTTCCTGACGCGCCGCATCGCTCCCTTCACGGTTGCTATTCGCGGTTTGCAGCAGCGGCTCGATATCTTGCTCGCCAATCAGTTCACTCAACATATTGAGCTGATCGTTGGTCAGGTGGTTACCTGCCAGCAGTAAGGCAACGGCATCAGCCACAGGGCGATAATGCTGCTGCTCTTCAACAAATTGCTCGAAATCGTGGAAGCGGCTTGGATCCAGCAAACGCAGACGCGCGAAGTGGCTTTCCATCCCTAACTGTTCCGGGGTTGCCGTTAAAAGCAAGATTCCCGGAATGTGTTCCGCAAGCTGTTCTATTGCCTGGTATTCGCGGCTTGGTGCCTTTTCGCTCCACACTAAATGGTGAGCTTCATCGACAACCATCAAATCCCATTCGGCTTCGCACAGATGTTCAAGACGTTGCTTGCTGCGGCGCACAAAATCCAGCGAACAGATAACCAGTTGTTCTGTTTCGAATGGGTTATCACTGTCGTGCTGAGCTTCGGCGTAACGTTCATCATCAAACAGAGCGAAACGCAGATTAAAGCGGCGGAGCATCTCAACCAGCCACTGATGCTGCAGGGTTTCCGGTACGACGATCAGCACTCGTTCAGCACTACCCGCCAGCAGTTGCTGGTGCAGTATCATCCCGGCTTCGATGGTTTTACCTAAACCGACTTCGTCCGCCAGCAATACGCGCGGTGCGTGACGACGGCCAACATCATGGGCGATGTTCAACTGGTGCGGGATTAGGCTTGTGCGCATGCCGCGCAGTCCGCTCCACGGTTGGCGATACTGTTCGCTTTGGTAAACACGGGAACGGTAACGCAGGGCGAAACGGTCCATCCTGTCAATTTGCCCGGCAAAAAGGCGGTCTTGTGGCTTACTGAACACCAGTTTGCTGTCGAGGAAAACCTCGCGCAGCATCGTACCCGCTTCTTCTGTGTCCAGACGCGTGCCAACGTAGGCGAGTAAACCGTTTTCTTCTTTAACTTCATCAACTTTTAGTTGCCAACCTTCATGGCTGGTAATGGTGTCGCCTGGGTTAAACATCACACGGGTGATAGGCGAATCATTTCTGGCATACAGGCGATTTTCACCGGTGGCAGGGTAGAGTAGGGTAACCATCCGTGTGTCTAAAGCGACCACAGTTCCCAGTCCCAGTTCGCTTTCGGTGTCGCTGATCCAACGTTGACCAAGTGTAAAAGGCATAAGATTTCGGCTCTATTATCAGTTACTAAGATTTGCAGGCAATAGCGTAACGACCGCGCATAAAAAGAGGCGGCTGTTATAAAAGTAGATTTAAGGGTGCTTCAGGAGGGCGCTATGGTACTGGAAGGAAACAAGATAGTCACCAACTCGTCATACTTCAAATTGCCACTGCGTTGACTGCACTCAATCACCCCAGTCACTTACTCTAGTAAGCTCCAGGGGATTCGTTCCCTTGCCGCCTGGTTGCACTTTGAATTATTTAGAGTTTCTCAAAATAGCCCCAATTGCCCTGTCATTAGTGTAGCAAAGTCATCCTCAAGGAAAGGTAAAATTCCTTCGGCGACCGGTTGGAGCTGGCGTGT
>DATERH010000047.1:0-16339 GCA_035271785.1 Buttiauxella sp. | reverse complement strand
ACCGTTTGTCATGGGTAAAGCGGAAAGCGCCTTTAGCCGCAGTATGAAAATGGAAGACACCACTATCGGATGGCGTTTTATCAACCCGTTGATGAAGGCACAATACGGGGTGGATGCGATGCCGGAAACGGCGGAAAACGTCGCGACTGACTTCAATATCAACCGTGAAGATCAAGATGCTTTTGCATTACGCAGCCAGCTTCGCACTGCGCGCGCTCAGGAAATGGGGATTTTTGACGATGAGTTGATTCCCGTTTCCATCGCCCAGCGCAAAGGTGACGCGTTGTTATTTAGCCGCGACGAACATCCGCGCTCTACCTCGATGGAGTCGCTGGCAAAACTAAAAGGCGTGGTTCGCGCTGACGGTACCGTCACCGCCGGAAATGCCTCGGGAGTTAACGATGGTGCTTGTGCTTTATTGCTCGCCAGCGAACTTGCGCTCAATACCCACGGTTTGCAGCCATTGGCACGCGTCGTGGGTGTGGCAACAGCCGGTGTCGCACCGCGTATTATGGGCTTTGGCCCAGCACCTGCGGTGCGAAAAGTGCTCGCGCAAACCGGGTTAACCCTCGCGCAGATGGATGTTATCGAATTAAATGAAGCGTTTGCAGCACAAGCTCTGGCGGTGATGCGCGACCTGGGTTTACCGGATGACGCAGAACATGTTAATCCGAATGGTGGAGCCATCGCGTTAGGGCATCCGTTAGGGGCTTCAGGTGGGCGCCTGGCGATGACCGCCGCGTATCAGCTCAAGCGTAGCGGTGGACGTTACGCGCTTTGTACTATGTGTATCGGTGTGGGTCAGGGGATTGCACTGATTATTGAACGCGTTTAAGGAGCAGGCATGACACTGTTTACCCCAATGTTACGTGCATCATCATTGACCGCGATTTTCAGCGACGAGAGCACGTTACAAGGGATGCTGGATTTTGAAGCGGCACTGGCACGGGCGACAGCGTTTTGTGGGGTTATCCCCGAATCGGCTATAAAAATAATTACCGCGCAGTGTCAGGTCAATAAACTCGATATCCCGGCTTTAGCACAGGCGGCAGCGGGGGCCGGGAATCTGGCTATCCCACTGGTCAAACAGCTGACGGCTAACGTCAAACAGCAGGACGAACAGGCGGCGCGCTACGTGCACTGGGGCGCAACCAGCCAGGACGTCATTGATACCGGCCTGATTTTGCAGCTGCGTGATGCACTCAAGGCCAGTGAAACGCTGCTTGAGCAGTTAATTTCTGCGTTAATCGACCCAATCCAGCGTCATCAACACAGTGTGATGCCGGGGCGTACCTGGATGCAGCATGCACTGCCGATTACATTTGGCCTGAAACTAGCCGGTACGCTCGATGCTCTCCTGCGCTGGCAGCAGCGTCTGCATGAAATGAAACCCCGTGTGTTAGTGCTGCAATTTGGCGGTGCCGCGGGTACGTTGACTTCGCTAAACGAGCAGGGCGCAGCCGTTGCGCAGGCGTTAGCAAACACGTTGGCGCTTAACCAGGCCGATACACCATGGCACAGCCAGCGCGACCGGTTACTTGAAGTCGGCAGTTGGTTTGCGGGAGTGAGTGCTACGCTAGGTAAATTCGCCAACGACTTTGCATTGTTGATGCAGACCGAAGTGGCGGAAGTCGGTGAACCGGTTGCCGAAGGGCGCGGCGGTTCCTCCACCATGCCCCACAAACGCAATCCGGTAAGTTGTGCAGCCATCCTAACCGCCACAACCCGTATTCCAGGCTTGATGGCGACGCTCTATGCCAGTCAAAACCAGCAACATGAAAGAGCGCTCGGTGGCTGGCAAGCAGAATGGGAAACTCTTCCGCAGTTGGTGACCCTGACTGGTGGCGTGATGCAAACGACGCTGGAGTTAATTAGCGGAATGCAGGTTCATACCGAAAAAATGCGCACCAATCTGGATATAACCCACGGCTTGATTATGGCGGAATCCGTCACTCTGGCGCTTGCGAAATCACTCGGGAAACAGGCGGCGCATCATCTTGTGGAGCAGCTTTGCCATCGTGCGCTGGATGAAAACCAGCCCCTTGCGGCATTACTCGCACAACATCCGCAGGTCACATCGCATCTTTCTGTGACACAAATTGAACATCTGCTCGACCCGCAACATGCCCTTGGCAGCAACGACACGTTCATCAACCAGGTTTTGACGCGGGCGGCACAACAAAACAGGGAGTCAACATGAGCCATTACTATCAATTGGAAGGGCCGAGCGGCGCACCGGTCGTGGTGTTGTCAAATTCATTGGGTACCACATTTGAGATGTGGCAGCCACAAATGGCGGCACTACTGGAGAACTTCCGCGTGTTGCGTTATGACACGCACGGCCACGGGCGTACGCGCAACAACGAGAAAACCACGCTGCCACAGTTGGCGGAGGATGTCCTCAGCGTGATGGATGACGCGGGAGTCCAGCAGGCGCACTTCTGCGGGATTTCGATGGGCGGCCTAACGGGCCTGTGGTTGGCACGTTTTGCACCAGAGCGTTTTCTTTCCGTGACGGTGGCAAATAGCGCGGCAAAAATCGGCGAACAGAGCGGCTGGTTGGAACGTGCGCGTACTGTGCGCCACGAAGGCATGGCGGCGATTGCCAAAAGCGCGCCATCGCGCTGGTTTACCGACGGTTTTGTGAAGCACCATTCTGCGCAAGTTGAAGCCCTGTGCAACACACTGGCGCAGATAAATCCTGAAGGTTACGCCTCTTGTTGCGAAGCGTTAGCTGCGGCGGATCTGCGTGGCGAAATCGGCTCTATTACATTGCCGATGCAGTTTATTGCTGGTGTTGACGACCCAGTTTGCAGCGTGGCAGACAGCGAATTTATGCAAAAGCAGATCATGCATTCGCATCTGGTGACGCTCAAGGCCTCGCACCTCTCCAGCGTCGAGGACGCGCACGCATTCAACGTTGCACTGCTCAACTTTATTCAACAGGACGACTGAAATGAAGGATGAAGATCACTACCAACAAGGGATGGACGTGCGTCGTGCAGTGTTGGGTGATAAGCACGTTGACCGCACATTGTCCCAGCTCACACCGCTAAATGAAGAGTTCCAGAACTTCATTACGCGCTACGCCTGGGGTGATATCTGGACGCGTCCGGGCCTTGAGCGCCATACCCGCAGCATGATAACTATCGCTATGCTGATTGCGCTAAATCGTGAAGCGGAGCTGAAAATGCACCTGCGCGCTGCGTTTAATAACGGTGTGACACGTGATGAACTCAAAGAGTTGATTATGCACTCAGCACTGTATTGCGGTTTACCTGCGGCCAACGCCACCATGCATTTGGCACAACAGGTGTTTGATGAGATAGACGCCGCTCGCTAATGAATGTCGGATGACGCAGTACTTATCCGGCCTACGAGTTGTCGTTGTCAGGTGGATAAGCCCAGGCGTCATCCACCTTTAACTCGGAATTGACTTGCGAATCGAGGCCAGCAAGATTTGCGCGGCAGGCGATAACGGCGTATCCACCCGAGTTAACACCCCAATCGGCTCGCCTGCACCCTGAGTCGTGACCGGCAATGAGGTCAAGGTTCCTTGACGTAAATCCTCTTTCACCGCTCCCGATGGCACAAACCAGACGTAGTTATAATCCACGGTTAGTTGACGAGAAAGCGAAGCTGAAAGCGTTTCGACGCAGGAAACGGACATTTTGCAGCCCTGGCTTGAGAGCAACGTTTCGGCATTTTGACGCGGGATCGTCCCTTTTGGCGATACCACCACCGGCCACTCCATCACTTTACTCAGCGTGATGTTTTCGTGCAGTAACGGATGACCGGGGCGCACCACCAGTTTTAATGACTCGAGGAACAACAGCTCATAATTCAACCCGGTCATCAATTCTGGGTCGGACATTCGACCGATGCCTAAATCCAGCTCGCCAGATTTTAATCCTGACAGCAGCATGGTGTTGTTCATGGTGGCAACTTGCAGCGTTACATCGCTTTGCTGTTTGTGAAACTGGCCGATAACTTTTGGCAAAATACCCAACGCAGCAGTAGGCAGCGCCCCCACGCGAATAACGGTAGTGCTTTGGCCATCTTTCTGGTTGAGCGATTGCCCGGCGTGATTCAACGCATCCAGCACCTTAACGGCGTGCGTCAGGAACTGCTCACCCATCAACGTCATTTGTGCGCCAAGACGCCCGCGATCAAACAAACGCGTGCCAGTTAACTGCTCAAGTTCATTAAGCGTCTTCGACAATGCCGGTTGGCTAAGATTAAGTGTTTCAGCTGCGCGCCCCAGTGTTCCCTGTTGAGCAACAGCCACGAAAGTATGAAGATGGCGCAAGCGAATGCGCTGACTGAACAAACCGTTTTTTTCCATAACCTGATGTTAAAAACAGACCCGTTGCGCTGACAAGGTAAGTTGTTTAATTTTGATAACTTGCTAGCAAAATTTCATTAACAATTGAGTTTGTTTGATAACAAAAGGTGAGGGGGGACAACCTACGGCTGAGAGGTTTATTGGAACTTGGGAGGGTTCCAATAAACGGGCGTGGCATTGTGTATGTCTGAATGGCGCTTGTTCCGTTCACTGAGCGTTCAGTGTCGGTTGTGATTCCGTTATTCGTCTCATCCCTGTGACGAACCACTTCGTGGCCAACGCAAGCGTTGTTCAAAAATGTTCCTGACATTTTTGTCGGCGGGGAAATCTCTTTCACGGCGGAAGGCAGCTCAATGGGTATTGGCATTCACTTGATCACCCATTCGCATTTTACTTGATTATTTATTCGCAAATTACTTGGTCGTTTCCAACAAAAAACTGGGACAGAGCAACCCAAATTGACGGACAGCTTTGAGCGAATAGCAGACACTAGCGCCGCATTGCGTATTAGTCGTATATTTGTAGTTAAATTACAATTACCTAATACGACAGGCCGCGATGAACCACTTGTCATAATGACCTATAAATACTCACAATTTGAGAATGGTCAAAAGAGGTTCGTAGAGGAGGATTATATATTTGTTTGGAGAGTTAAATTATTTGTGTTTGTGATATCATATGTCTATGAAAATTTAGTACAAAATGGAGTTGATGATGAAAATGAGTGAGGCTGTAGATGCAGTCAATAATTCTGATAATAGAGCATTGCTAGATATTGCATTCGATAAATTACGCAATAACTTTTATGGATATGTATTAACATCATTACTATTTTTTAACTTAGAAAACATAATCCTCATTATCAAATCCAAAAACCCCATAGAAATGACCTTGATATATATAGGATTGCAAAAAGAATTTTCGTGGGATTTCTTTTGGGTACCAATATTCTATGGCATGTTAGCTTCAGTCATCATGCCAATCATCACTGCAATATATGCCTTAATAATCGGTGTTATTAAGGCTATAAGGGATGATAGCGGTACCTTCGGTTCAGTTTTATGGACTGACATCAAATTAATGACTCGCTCATATCAGAAAAAGGAAGAGAAGATACGTGATGAACTAAACGATGAGATCGATGGATTAGTTACTCGCCGCGATGCAGAATATGGTCGAATAAAGGCAGCCGAGATTCAGAGGGAAGGATTAGAAGAATATTTGAGGAAATTAGCAGGAGTGTATGGTGTTTACAATAATAATAATAGCGAGCGAAATTTGGTTGGGTTCTTGAATGAAATTGATAAGGCAGATATAGCCAGGCATTTTCCTAATCCACGGTTGTTGAATGATTTACTTATGTTTGTGCAACACCATGCGAATAAGGAAACAGGTGATTCTGACAATAAGAATAACAACTCAAACATAAACTGAGCAAGTGGCGAGATTACTTCTCGCCGTTCTTTACATACTCTAAGCTATATTAGTTCATACCTGTTCCCTATTGATTCGCAGACCATGATGAATGGAGCGTCCGTTTTTGGCTGTGAGTTCAATTGGTCGATTAGGCTTAAAGGACAGCTTTGAGAGAAAAGCGGAAGTTCGCACATAGTTGTAATACTAACGTTGTCACGTTGGGATCCACGGGAAGTGGGTCAATTGGTCTACTATCGACTTATCCTCAATTTTACTTTTACAGTTTAATTGCACAATTTGCTCCTTAGCCCCAGCGTCAAATTTCGATTTCTGGTGGTACTTCACCGAATATTTCAATCCATTCTGACTGCCAAGTACTGCTCAGTGAAAACTTCCTGAACTTAGGGTGCAAATCCGTTCTAATCAACAACCATTTCTGTTTGATTAGAGAGTTAGAACGCAGTGCGCGTGAAACATTATTTGTATATTTTTTATTGTCATCATTTACTATGTGATCGTTAATTGTTTCTGTAATCTCTGTACCAATGCTGGTCTCAAAACCAAGATAGGAACGTATCACTAGGGCGACAAAGATGAGAGGGATATACTCACTTCCGCAGGACATGACATTTTCAAGAGATAATGGCTTGAGTGAAGGAGGGATGTCTATCTCTTCACCGGATATACTGCTTTTTTCAATTCCATCACCGAAATCGAAGGATAAATTACCGTGATCACTTTTCTCACGGTTAGCGGTAAACTCGTCGCTGTTACCTATGTTACGACTGAACGATGCCACCAGTCGGTTTATACTTTTTTCGGTTAAGAGTACGTCTGTTTGAGTTCTCAGTAATGATAAAGTCAGTTTTTCTCTTAAATACTCTGATGACAGATATTTTGATATAATAACTGGTATCTGACTTTCTTCGACTAGATCAATAATTTCATGATTGGTGTTAATACTCTTATCATTATAAATCGCGTTAATCAGTCTGGTGAGCTCTTGTTTTGCTTCGTTATAGGGCTTTTTTTCATGGAAAGGCAAATAAAGAGATGTTAAAGACAGGTAAATTGATGTATGGCAGATATCGAGTATCAAACAAGTGCCTAAAGGCGATATACGAAATGTATGGACTGAGCTAACGGTGTACTCTATGTTGAAGTCGCTGTCAGAGGGTAATTCAATACATTCAATAATCCTTTCTTTAACCGAACTCTCAATTGCTTTGCTAATCCAGTCTTTTTTATACCCGTAAAGTGATGCGAACCGGATTATCCTTTCAAGGCTAATTCCTTTTGCAATTTCGCCGGGGGAAACAGCATCATTCAGAAAATAGAGTATTCTTAACTTCAGGAAGTAGCACTGGTTTACGTTTTGATAGGGCAGGTAAACATTCGGTATATATGCTTTTTCCGTGTGATCAGGATGGTAGGTGAGCGTGGAGATAACATCCTTTTTACGCCATGCGGACTCGTTTCCCAATTGATAGTGTACGTGTTTAATCAATTGATAAAAGTTTCTGATATTATGCCAAGACACGGAAGATAATATTTCAAGAATTGGCATGCTCTCATTTGACAATTGAAGATTTTTCCTCAGCACATCAGCGTAGAAATTCATTTTATCTAAGAAATCTTGAAGCTGATATTTTTTTCTCCAGTCTCTAATCCTAAAGTCTTCGTTCAGACATTCTTTAATATACTTTATCCTAGTCGAGATTAGTTTGTTAAAGTCCGGTGATTTGAGATGAATGATTTTGTCTTCTGGCCTAACGTCCAGAAAGCCTTTATCTTTATTCTTAAAGAAAGTGAACTCCCTGAGTGTGATGATGACTGTTGCACCCGATGCTTGGGTTATTAAATGAGATAAAGCATAAATTTCCTCTTGAAAAGACTCAGAAGCCCGGTCGACATTATCAATCACAATAATAACGGATTTATTTTCCTTGACACGTTTTTGGAATATTTTTAATACTAGACTCTGCCGGTTGGCGCTTTCCCTCTCCAGTAGTTCAGCTTCTTTGACCATAAGCATTTCTGAATTTTTGGAAAATATATCTTTGTAGGGGCCGTTTTTTAACACTTTAATTTCATGTGCAAACGTGATGCGTAGTTCATCTAATGTAAACTCGCTTTCATACTCGTTTTTTATCTTGTCATGTAGATAATTGAATACGATATTTTTCACATCAATGCTATGTTTTGATACGTCATTTATCAAATCTATGATGATTGGGGTTGCATATATGTTCTTTTGCTGTCTTGCTTCTACTAAACATTTAGTTACCAGAGTGGTCTTTCCACATCCAACGGCACCAGTAATGATGATAACTTTACCAGTATGATGCTCCAGGATGAATTCTTTACCTTCAGAAGGTGAGAGGTCTAACGCATCATTAGGAAGAAAACTGGGTTTTGAATCTTTTAACGCTCTTTTTATTTCTCCTTTAAACTGATCCAACTTAGAGTCGCTGACAAAGCAGTGCTCTAGCATTTTTCGCTGATTGTTTTCTGTTATCTGGGAAAAAAAGTTTTCATAAAAATCATCAATCCATTGATTGTCTTTGTTGCTATCCCAAATGAAATCATGGACATGATCTTTCAGCATGTAACACACTTCTGACGATACATGGTTCAGTTCTGAGAGATAACTGTCCAGATTATTCTTTTCTGTGCTATCCCTAGAGATGAGGTTATACATGAGATCAAATGAAAACTCATCTCCAAAGATATTCCCAAAATAAACGCCTTTCATTGAGTCAGTTGTTTTACCTGCTTTTGGCAGCATTGGGCAAACAAACCACTCTGCACCATTTGTGATCAATGCATATTGAACCGCTTTTTCGACACAGTATCTTTGTGCCTGATCGATCACCTCAGAGATTTTCTTATTGAATGCTTTTTTAAGATAGGCGACAGAGTATTCGTTTAAGGTTAAGGTGTTTTTGGGGAGTCCGAAGGTCACGCCGATTTTTTTTGCTTCAACCACAAGGCGAGGTGTTCTGTCCGTACTCAGTATATAATCGGCATACCCCGCTGTTCTGCAATACGCTTCCGGCGTAAATTCTTCTTTATTCCAACCCAGTATATTTAGGATCTCATCTATCACCAGTAAGCGGCTTTCAGCTTCATTTGCTTCAAAAAGAGTATCTTTTCGAGCAATATACCGTTCCTGAACTTCCTTGAATTTTTCGAAAGCCTTTTCTCTGCTCATACTTAGCCCCAATAAGAGTATTGAAAATTTCTGATCCGTGGCGCTTGTCTCAATGCTCATGCTTTTCTGTTTGATTTATAACCTGTTATCGCATCTTTCTGAGACAACTGAAATAGGGATGACATCATTTTTTATGAGTAATCCTGCTTTCATGGCAAATTACGGCTGACATACTTCCTTTTGGTTAGTACAGACCATTTTAGAAACTTCCGCTCTTGGCACGGAGCCGACGGACTAGCGAGCGGTCTGGTCGGCTATGAGCGACAAGCAAGGCAACGAACGCTTAAAAGTCATTCTGCATCAAGTGCTGGGTGATATTTGCCAGACCATCAAAAAATACGATATTACCGATGAAGAATTCTGGCTGGCGGTAAATTACCTGAATGAATTAGGTGAGCGTAAAGAAGCGGCATTATTAGCGGCGGGTTTAGGGTTGGAACATTATCTGGATATCCGTGGTGATGATAAAGAAGCAGCAGCCGGAATTGAAGTGGGAACTCCTCGCGCCATCGAAGGCCCGTTGTATATGGCAAATGCGCCATTAAGCCAGAATTACGCGCGCATGGATGACGGCACTGAGCAGGCTGAAATCATGTGGTTGCAGGGCAAAGTGACTGACTCTAACGGCAAGCCTGTCGCCGGAGCGGTTGTTGATATTTGGCACGCCAACACGCTGGGGCATATTCATTCTTTGACCAGTCGCAAAGCCAATATAACTTGCGCCGCCGCATCCAGAACGGTGCCGATGGCAGCTACGCCGTGCGCAGTATTGTGCCGTGCGGCTATGGTTACCCTCCAGATGACCCAACCCAAAAACTGTTGACTACCGTGGGTCGCCATGGCAACCGCCCGGCACACGTCCACTTATATGTCTCAGCCCCTGGTTATAAACATTTAACCACCCAGATTAACCTGAATGGTGATGCTTATTTATGGGATGACTTTGCTTTTTCCACCCGTGATAAATTAATTACCGACCCGATTAAAATTACGGACACGTACATTGCAGAGTAGCGAAAAATTAACCAACCGCACACCGAAGTGAATTTCGACTTCACGCTGGTGGCGGCAAGCGATAATAGCGATGAGGCCAAAATTAAAAGAATGCGTGTGATGGAATAATCAGGGGGAAACAGGTGTTGTAGGGGGTAAGCGATAGCGTTATCCACCATTTGCGCCAGTTTTGTCGGACGGCGCTACGCTTATTCGACTTACGAAGAGGTTTGTCATCAGTCTCAATATTTGATGCTATGCTCGTGCAGGTTATTCATTTCAACACAGTGAATTTATGGCAACAATGAAAGACGTGGCGCTGTTGGCAGGAGTGTCTACAGCGACAGTTTCTCGAGTGATTAATCAGACTTCCTACGTTGAACCTGTTACGCAGGAGCGTGTAGAAAAAGCTATGCGGGAGCTGAACTATCGGCGTAACGCCGCAGCTCTGGCGCTGGCGAAACGCAGTGGTAACATTCTTGGTTTGTTAACCGGTAATCTTGCGGACCCGTTTTTTGCCAGGCTCGCCCGTGGAGTTGAAGAGGTTGCCCGCCAGCAAGGATTTCGCCTGATGGTTTGCAGCGGTGGGCATCAGGCTGAACTGGAAAAGTCAGGGTTAGACTTTTTGATTAATCAAGGTTGCGAAGCCATTGTAGTTCATGCCACCCGCCTGCCCGATCAGGATTTAATTCGTTACAGCACCCATACCCCTGCCATGATCATCGTCAACCGCTACATTCCAGCAATAGCACCACGCTGCATATGGCTGGATAACCAAAGTGCGGCACAGCAGGCGACACGGCATCTGCTGGAAAATGGTCATCGTTGTATTGCCTGTATTACATCAGATTTACCTATTGATGATCGCAGGCAGCGGCTGGAAGGCTACCGTTTAGCGTTGGCTGAATACGGGATTAGCCCTGAAAAAAGCTGGATAATTAGCGTGCCGTTTAACGAAGAGGGTGGAGAAACCGCTGCCCAAAGATTACTCGACAGCCACATTCCGTTTACGGCGGCATTTACCTTCAATGATGTAATGGCCGCCGGCATGATGCGAGCTCTTCATCAACGTGGAGTTAAGCTACCTGAGCAATTATCGCTGGTGGGATTTGATGATGTGGTACTGGCTCGCTATCTGTTCCCGGCCTTAACCACCATGCACTATCCCATTGAACGAATGGCCCGCCGCGCCGCCAAACTCGCCATTCAACTGCATCAGCATGAAACGCCACCTTCGCGCCCATTATGCTTTGATGCTGAACTTATCGAACGAGATTCGGTGGTACTGAAAACAAATTGAAGAAATGCCGTCAACAGAATTTTTTGTGACGGGAATCTCAATTACATTCTTCATGTATGCGGTTACATGGCAGCATTCTTCCCATCACATTTGCATTGAGTGGTTCCCTTTACTCTGAGCCTACCAAAATCAATTGGAACACAATCATGAAGGCGAATGAATCAAACAATGACAAGAAAACGCTCTCTTTTGGGCTAGCTTTACTTCCCATCATCTCGATGTTGGTATTACTTGTCGTCGGCTATGGTGTGATGGGGTTGCGCATTGAACCGCTGCTTTTATGTTCGGCTGCCATTGCCGCAGGCCTTGGATACTGGCAAGGATATAGCTGGGATGACGTGATGGGTTCCGTTGTCGCCAAACTCGCGAAAGCCATGCCGGTTATTATGATTTTGATTTGCGTCGGCGGGCTTATCGGCACCTGGATGTTCAGCGGTACGATCCCTTACATGGTGTACTGGGGACTGAAACTGATTAGCCCGCAGTACATTCTGATAGCTGCATTTTTCCTGACCAGTGTGGTATCGGTTTGCACTGGTACATCATGGGGGTCGGCGGGTACCGTTGGTGTAGCGTTGATGGGGGTTGCCGCGGGACTTGATGTGCCATTGGCTGCCGCCGCAGGTGCTGTGGTTTCCGGGGCATATTTTGGCGATAAAATTTCCCCGCTGTCGGATTCAACCAACTTTGCGGCCATTGTTGCGGACACCACATTGTTCGAACATATCCAGCATTTGATGTACACCACCATTCCGAGTTTCATTCTTGCAGCGATTGTTTACCTGGTTGCTGGACACAGTTCGATGATGGGTGAAGTTGCCACCCCGCAGCGCGTGACAGACATTATTATCGCATTAGACAGCCTCTACAACTTCCATATTATTCTGGTTTTACCCCCGATAATTGTGCTTTGGGGCGCTATCAGCAAAAAGCCCGTTATCCCGTTGATGCTGATTGCTTGCGTGTTGGCGATTGTTCTTGGCGTCTGGTTGCAAGGGTTAAGTATTAAACAAGGTCTGGATGCCTTCATGGATGGTTTTAATATCAGCATGTTCCCACAAGGGGCTGATGGGATTATTGCTGATGTACCCCGCCTACTGAATCGCGGTGGTATGTTCTCCATGATGAGCACTATTTTGCTGGTGTTCTGTGCCTTCTCTTTTGCCGGTGCTTTAACACTGACTGGTGCGCTTAACGTCATTATCAACCGTTTGCTGACAGTGATTCATAGTACAGGGCAACTGATTGCGGCCACTATCGGCACCACTATTCTGGTTACTGCCGCTACCAGCGACGGCAAGCTTGCGCTACTTGTACCTGCTGAGCTTTATCAGGATGCCTATCGCCGGATGGGGTTAGATACCAAAAATCTCTCCCGTACGATTGAAGATGCTGGCACCGTAATTGAGCCACTGATTCCGTGGACCTCAGCAGGCGTGTATATGGCGACAACACTGGGCGTGAACACCCTGGACCTATTACCCTGGGCTGTTCAATGTTACTCGGCCATTTTCTTTGCGTTGATTTACGGTTTTACCGGCTTTGGTATCGCCAAAACACCTATGGTGGCAACACCAGCAATGGAGAGTTCTGATAAGGAGGCGACACGATGAAAAATAACTTTGACCAGGTGATTAATCGCCATTCAACCGGCTCGGTGAAATGGGACTTCCTTGACGGTTACCAGAATATGGATATCGATAATTTACTCCCAATGTGGGTTTCTGATTACGATTTTTCCTGCCCGCCAAATGTACTGGAGGCGCTTCACAAGCGCGTTGACCATGGTGTGTTTGGCTACAGTGAGCGCGACGAAAAATATTACACGGCATTGTGCAAGTGGTTTGCGCGCCGCCACCAACTGGTGATTAAACCGGAGTGGATTTGTAGCATTGAAGGAGTGGTTCCAGGGCTTTCATTGCTGGTACAAATGCTCAGCCAAGCTGGTGATAGTGTTGTGGTTCAGGGACCGTATTACGGGTCGTTTGCCAAAATTATTAAGCTCAATCATCGCAAGCTGCTTGAAAACCCGCTGCAAGCAGATCCAGACGTCGGATATGTAATGGATCTTGTGCAGCTAGAAGTTTTGTTTAGTGAATATCGACCGCCTTTGTTCATATTGTGTAATCCGCATAATCCGACCGGACGGTGCTGGACTAAAGATGAGTTAACGAAACTTTTGGCGTTATGCGAAAAATACGATGTTACGGTGCTTTCAGATGAGATTTGGGCAGATCTACTGTTGCCTGGCTCAACGTTTACCTCCGTTTTACATCTTGAATCTCGCTGGCATTCGCGAGTAATTGCGGCAACATCAGCAAGCAAAACCTTTGGTCTTTCATCACTGCGGATCTCTAACTTCCTTGTTCCCGACGCAGGGCTAAAAGAACAATTCATTGAGCGTTTAAATGCCCACGGCCTGGATGTATTCAATGCGCTTTCGATGGAGGCCGCTACTGCCGCTTATAACGGTGCCGAACAATGGCTGGAAGAATTGCTCGGCTACCTTGCGGCAAATCGTGACTGGTTTATTTCACGTGTAGAGACGTGTTTGCCGTGGTTGCGAGTGGTTCCTGCGCAAGGGACATACTTGGTATGGATAGATTGTCGTGCGCTGGGATTAACCGATGAAGAATTAAAGATCGTGATGACCGAGATCGCTGGTATTGCACCTTCAATGGGTAGTGGCTTTGGTCTTGAAGGTTCCGGTTTTATACGCCTGAATCTAGGCTGCCCGCGCAGCTATCTGGAGCAAGCCATTAAAGGGTTACTGCGTATTGGTGCGCCATGATGCCGTAGAATCGTTTGTGGGATAAACTGGGTGACTGTGTTTATCCCACAATCAAAGTCTTAATATTTATCAGTACTCATGATTAAAGGCGTTCTGTGTTATCTGTTTTCTCTCTGCGCAGAATATGCAACGAATTAACCCTGAATACATCAACAATACCTGAAGTATATCAATTCAGACCAAAAGACGAGCGTGCCTGACGAAATGCGTAAGTGGATTAATCAAGAGGGTAAGCCGTTGCTCGGTTTGCTGCGACGGCGCTGGGCAAAAGCGGCAATTTTCATTGGTATAGATTCTGTAAATGCTTGTATTAGGGCGTGGAACGAAATTGAAAGTCTGAACGATTGGGCACCATTTTAATCCAGCGAGTCTGTTTTATCCGGCGGAGTTTCTCTGGATATCATGTAGATTAATTCTGGATATACGACTTATTGAGATGAGTGCAACGGATACTGTCTGTTGCCCTAAGAGACGATGCTCTGGCAAATATCTGGAAATCTTGACTACCACATCAAATCATCAGGAACGATGAAATCTGCGTATCAGTCAGGTTCGATCTTGTGCCCAAGTTCCCCAGGGGACAATGATAATTTTGCTGGAGATGCTCAAGTAATTTGCGAATAAGTAGTCAAGTAAAATGCGAAAGGGTAGTCAAGTCAGATGCAATTTCGCACTCAACCTTGGCTTATGGGGAATACTGGGGCAATTTATACCGGGAACCAGGTCAAAACCTAAAGCAAAACCGGCCTGGTTTTTGACCTTTATTTTGCCGTTGACCTTTGAGTCCGGCATAAATCGCCTGCATTATCAAGCGTGCTGCCCTGGCACCCTTGATACGTTCATCGATTCGGTAAGTACAGGGATCGATAAACGTTAAGTGAACGGAAAAATTGCTATTTTGGCATAGAGATCGGTGGCTACACCTGGCGTCTACACGTCAAAAAACACCGTTTCGCGCTCACCCTGAAGATACACATCAAACGTATACACCACCTCAGCGCCACGCTTTTCGCGCTTACCCATCAAGGTGTTACGTCGCACTTCCCATTCAATCAAATTCAGCACCGGATCGGTTTCATTCGCGGCCTGCTCATCTGAAAAATACATCCGCGTATTCAGGCCGATATTAATCCCACGCGCCACAATCCACAGGTTTAGATGTGGCGCCATCATGCGCCCGTCGCGACCGATGACGGCGCCGGGTTTGATGGTGTCAAATCGCCACACGCCGCTGTCAAAATCCGAACAGGTGCGCCCCCAGCCACGGAAATGCTCATCCAGTTCTTTATGGGTTTGCTGGTCAGCAGGGTGGTTATAGCGACCTGCGGCATTGGCTTGCCACACTTCCAACAACACATCACGCACTGGCGTACCGGAGCCGTCGAATACCCGGCCTTCTACGATAATCCGCTCACCCAGGGTATGAGAATTTGTCAGCACGTGGCTGAAATTTTTCTCGAAAATGTTAAACCCGGCGGCCTGCGGCGCGAGGCCAATATGCACGTACGGGCCAGCAGTTTGCGAGGCGGTTTCCGCTAAATAGTCTTTCATCAAACGGCTCCTTGAGTGCGGTTTTCAAACAATGTGGCGCGGTGGCCGCGTAATACCAAATCAAATCGATAGGCCAGACAGTCGAGCGGCACTGCTGCATGGGTGTCCAGTTCGGCAATCAGCGTGCGGATGGCGTCGTCGTTATTGATAGTTTTGACAATCGGGCACTGTTTAATCAGCGGATCGCCTTCAAAATACATTTGCGTAATCAGGCGCTGGGCAAAGGATTCGCCGGAGAGTGAAAAGTGAATATGCGAAGGGCGCCAGTCGCTGGCCTGGTTACGCCATGGATAAGGGCCTGGCTTGATAGTGCGGAAAAAGTAATAGCCATTTTCATCGGTCAGCACGCGTCCACAACCGCCAAAATTAGGGTCGATTGGCGCAAGATACTTGTCCTTTTTATGGCGGTAACGTCCGCCAGCATTGGCCTGCCACACTTCCACCAACGTGTTTTTCATTGGTCTACCGAAACCGTCGCGCACATAACCGTGCACAATAATGCGCTCGCCAATCGGCAGGCCGTCTTTGGCGTAATTCATGATCAAATCGTTATCAAGTGGGTCGAGATCTTTTGCACCAAATATCGGACCAGTAATTTCAGATAACGAGTTTTGCAGTGAGATCAACGCATTTCGTGGCGAACGCAGCACGCTGGTTTTATACCCCGGCGCGAAAGCCGGTGGGTGGGAATCATAGTCGCGATGAACCAGCTCACGGGGTTTCCAAATT
>DATERH010000046.1:0-4087 GCA_035271785.1 Buttiauxella sp. | reverse complement strand
AGATATTCTGACATTTCAGCTTTTGTAAGCGCCATACGTTCAATCCCTCAATGATGCCTGGAATCGCTCTTTTAATGCCTCTACACATTTTGCAACGGTAGCGGCAATCTCCTCTTCTTCGAGTGTACGGCCCGTATCCTGCAGGATAAGGCTTATGGCAAGGCTCTTATAGCCTTCGGCTACGCCTTTGCCACGGTACACATCAAATAAGTTTACGCCAACTACCTGATTTGCGCCAACTTTCTTACACTCGACCAAAATATCTGCTGCGGGAACGTTTTCAGCGACCACAACCGCGATGTCACGGCGGTTCGCTGGATAGCGAGAAATTTCAGCCGATTCAGGCACAGCGCGGTCTGCAAGCTTGTTCCACAGCACTTCGAACACCAGCGTACGGCCATTGAGTGACAGCTTGCGTTCGAGCTCTGGATGCACAACACCAATGAAACCAACGTATTCCCCGCCTAAATAAATGGCGGCGCTTTGGCCTGGATGCAGAGCTGGGTTGCTCGCAGCCTTGAATTGGATGTCAGAAAGTTTACCCGTAAGATCTAATACGGCTTCCAGATCGCCCTTCAAATCATAGAAGTCGACGGTGTTACGCGCCAGATCCCAATGCTCTTCGTAGCGGTTTCCGCAGATAGCACCAGCCAGCATAAGATCCTGACGGATACCCAGGTCTGCCTGAGTATCAGGAACAAAGCGCAGGCCCGATTCGAAAATGCGCACACGCGCCTGCTGGCGGTTTTGGTTATAAACCACGGTATTGAGCAGGCCTGTCAGCAAGGATAAACGCATCGCCGACATTTCGCTGGAAATTGGGCTTGGCAAAATCAGATGTTCTTCACCCGGGTGCAGCAGTTGTTGAACTTTAGGATCAACAAAGCTGTAGGTGATGACTTCCTGATAGCCTTTGTCGACCAGCATGGTTTTCACACGCTTGAGCGACAAGTCTGCTTCGCGATGGCTACCCATGATCAGACCCGCTTGCACAGGCTTGTTCGGGATGCTGTTGTAGCCATACACGCGCGCCACTTCTTCAACCAGATCTTCTTCAATCTGCATATCGAAGCGCCAGCTTGGTGCGACTGCCGTCCACTGGTTATCACCCTCAGTCACTTCACAACCTAAGCGGCGCAGGATGTCGCTAACCTGTGCATCTTCAATGTGATGACCAATCAGACGGTCCAGTTTGCTGCGACGCAAAGTAATTGTGGCAGCTTTTGGCAAATGTGCTTCGTTAGTGACGTTAATAATCGGCCCGACTTCGCCGCCGCAGATGTCAGTCAACAGGCGAGTTGCACGTTCCATAGCTTTGTATTGCAGTGCGGAGTCCACACCACGCTCATAACGATGTGAAGCATCGGTATGCAGACCGTGGCGACGCGCGCGGCCCGTGATGGACAGCGGGCTGAAGAATGCGCACTCCAGCAGCACGTCCTGGGTTTCATCATTCACGCCTGAATGTTCGCCACCAAAGATGCCGCCCATTGCCAGCGCTTTGTTATGGTCAGCAATTACCAGTGTATCTGCGTTCAACTTCGCTTCATTGCCGTCAAGCAGTGTCAGGGCTTCGCCCTCTTCCGCCATACGTACCACGATGCCACCTTCGATGCGGTTCAGGTCGAACGCATGCATCGGTTGGCCAAGTTCCAGCAGCACATAGTTAGTCACATCAACAACGGCATCGATAGAACGAATACCGCAACGACGCAGTTTCTCTTTCATCCACAGCGGCGTTGGCGCTTTAACGTTGATGCCTTTAACGACACGACCCAGGTAACGCGGGCATGCTTCTGGCGCATCAACGCGAATTGGCAGCGTGTCAGTGATTGTTGCGGCAACTGCAGGCATTTCTGGCTCGTGCAACGGCAACTGGTTCACAACTGCAACATCACGGGCGACACCGATAATACCGAGGCAATCGGCACGATTTGGCGTGACGCTGATTTCAATCGTGTTGTCATCAAGCTTCAGATATTCGCGGATGTCAGTGCCAATTGGCGCATCCAGCGGCAGCTCGATAATACCGTTATGGTCGTCGGAAATACCCAGCTCAGAGAATGAACACAGCATGCCTTCTGACGGTTCGCCGCGAAGTTTCGCCGCTTTAATTTTGAAATCACCGGGCAGCACAGCACCGACAGTTGCAACTGCAACTTTCAAACCCTGACGGCAATTTGGCGCACCGCAAACGATGTCTAGCAGGCGATCGCCACCGACATTGACTTTTGTTACACGCAGTTTGTCCGCGTTTGGATGTTGGCCGCACTCAACCACTTCACCCACAACCACGCCATTAAATGCGCCTGCAACGGCATCAACACCATCAACTTCCAGGCCAGCCATAGTGATTTGGCCGGAAAGCTCTTCACTGCTGTTGGCTGGATTTACCCATTCGCGTAACCAGAGTTCACTGAATTTCATTGGATATCCCGCCCTTATTTGAACTGTTTGAGGAAACGTAAATCATTTTCGAAGAATGCACGCAGATCGGTTACGCCGTAGCGCAACATAGTCAGACGCTCCATGCCCATACCGAATGCAAAGCCTGAATAAACTTCTGGGTCGATACCCACGTTACGCAGAACGTTCGGATGCACCATGCCACAACCTAAAACTTCCAGCCATTTGCCGTTTTTACCCATGACATCCACTTCTGCGGATGGCTCGGTGAACGGGAAGTAAGACGGACGGAAACGAATCTGCAAATCAGCTTCGAAGAAGTTGTTCAGGAAATCGTGAATCGTGCCTTTCAGGTTGGTGAAGTTGATGTTGGTATCAACAATCAAGCCTTCCATTTGATGGAACATTGGCGTGTGGGTCTGATCGTAGTCGTTACGATAGACGCGGCCCGGCGCGATAATACGAATCGGCGGCTGCTTATCTTTCATAGTACGAATCTGTACGCCAGAAGTTTGGGTGCGCAGCAGACGAGTAGCATCGAACCAGAAAGTATCGTGGTCAGCACGTGCCGGGTGGTGCCCAGGAATATTCAGCGCATCGAAGTTATGGTAATCGTCTTCGATTTCCGGGCCAGTCGCCACGGTAAAGCCAAGCTCACCAAAGAAGCTTTCAATACGGTCAATGGTGCGCGTCACCGGGTGCAAACCACCGTTCTCAATGCGACGGCCAGGCAGTGAAATATCAATGGTTTCTTCTGCCAGACGCGCATTCAGCGCAGCACTTTCCAGAGCGTTCTTGCGAACGTTCAGTGCTTCTTGCACTTTTTCTTTAGCTTCATTGATGACCGCACCAGCAGCAGGGCGCTCTTCCGGTGGCAATTCACGCAGGGTGGTCATCTGGAGGGTCAGATGCCCTTTCTTCCCTAAATACTCGACGCGTACGTTGTCCAGGGCGGCAACATCATGGGCCTCGTTTATGGCGGCCGTTGCATTGGCAACCAGCTCTGCGAGATGTGGCATGGTATTCCTCTTATGCCGGCACAATTGCCGGGGTAGTTGATCCGTATACAGAAGCAAAAAAAAAGCCTCCATAGTGGAGGCTTTCGGCGCTATTTTTCGTTTCTTTTCTTACGCGCAAAGCCCCCTGATTCAGGTGCTAAAGTAAAAAAAGAAACGGAAAATAGCAGCATTCATGCTTGCAGTTACCTTACTTGTCAGTTTTAAACCTTGCCTGGTGAAAGGGAATGGTCCAAAAACATCAACAGATTGATTATTTTAGAAATTAAAAGAGGGAGACAAGCTCCCTCTTTTAACCGGCTTACGCCAGAGCTGCTTTCGCTTTCTCAACCAGTGCAGTAAATGCCACTTTGTCGAATACGGCGATATCAGCCAGGATCTTACGGTCAATTTCAACAGAAGCTTTTTTCAAGCCATTGATGAATTTGCTGTAAGAGATCCCGTTCTGACGAGCTGCAGCGTTGATACGTGCAATCCACAGCTGACGGAATTGACGCTTACGTTGACGACGGTCACGGTAAGCATATTGGCCAGCTTTGATAACAGCCTGGAAAGCAACGCGGTAAACGCGTGAACGCGCACCGTAGTAGCCTTTGGCTTGTTTAAGGATTTTTTTGTGACGAGCACGTGCGATAACACCACGTTTTACGCGAGCCATATTAGCT
>DATERH010000045.1:0-3391 GCA_035271785.1 Buttiauxella sp. | reverse complement strand
CCAATGGGTGAAATCGACGCAATGGAGTTCCTCATCAACAAACTGGCGATGACCAAAACCAACGACGATTTCTTCGACATGATGAAACGCTCGTAACGTAAATTATCCCAGTGAACGCCACGTTTTTACGTGGCGTTTTTCATTTATGGACTATACGCTATTACCACAGACTCCCATTTTCGACCTGTCGGTGCGACAATAAGCAGGTTTAAACAGTCAAAGAAATAATTGACTGAAAAACATACAAAGGGAGTTGTGAGAGGCCACCTTTTATTCCTTCAGAGGCAGGGTGCTTCATGGTTATACTTCCGGGACTAACTTTTGTTGAGAGCAATCCATTGTGAATCTACTCACTGCAGTAACTGAGCTGATCAGTATTTTTTTATTCACAACCTGTTTTTTGTTCATTGCGCGCAAGGTAGCAAAAAGAATCGGGTTAGTGGACAAGCCGAATTTCCGTAAGCGCCATCAGGGGCTTATCCCGCTGGTGGGGGGGATTTCGGTTTACGCAGGTATCTGTTTCACGTTTGCGATCGCGGATTACTATATTCCGCATGCCGCGCTCTACCTGGCATGTGCGGGTGTCCTCGTGTTAGTCGGGGCGCTTGATGACCGATTTGATATCAGTGTGAAGTTTCGCGCGACCGTACAGGCGGCCATTGGCGTCATCATGATGGTGGTCGGTGGCCTGTATCTGAGAAGTCTGGGTTATGTTTTTGGCCCGTGGGAGCTGGTGCTGGGGCCGTTTGGTTTCTTCCTGACGCTGTTTGCCGTCTGGGCGGCAATTAACGCTTTCAACATGGTCGATGGTATTGACGGCCTGCTCGGCGGGTTGTCCTCCGTCTCGTTTGCCGCGATCGGTATTATTTTGTGGTTTGATGGTCAGTACAGCCTGTCAATGTGGTGTTTCGCCATGATTGCCGCCATCCTGCCCTATATCTTCCTCAACCTCGGTTTATTGGGGCGTCGCTATAAAGTCTTCATGGGTGATGCGGGAAGTACCTTGATTGGCTTTACCGTTATCTGGGTCTTGCTGGAAACCACACAAGGTAAAACACATCCGATTAGCCCGGTAACGGCGCTGTGGATTATTGCTATCCCGCTGATGGACATGGTGGCGATTATGTATCGCCGTCTGCGTAAAGGGATGAGTCCATTCTCCCCTGACCGTCAGCATATCCACCATCTGATCATGCGCGCCGGGTTTACGTCCCGTCAGGCTTTTGTCCTGATCACCCTCGCAGCGGCTATTCTCGCCGGTATTGGTGTGGCCGCGGAATATGCTCATTTCATCCCTGAATGGGTAATGTTGGTATTATTCTTGCTAGCATTCTTTATGTACGGTTACTGCATCAAACGCGCATGGAAAGTCGCACGATTCATTAAACGTTTAAAACGCAGGATGCGTCGGAACAGTGGCAAAAACACAACATTAACTAAGTAAAACCGGGACTATGATGACTCAACCGTTGGCGGGAGCGAAATCAGTGGTAACTGAGAATGAGCTGGATATTCGTGGTTTGTTTCGCGTGTTATGGCGGGGCAAATTCTGGATAGCGGGGATCGCGTTGGGGTTCGCTCTGTTAGCGCTGGCCTACACATTCTTTGCAAAACAAGAGTGGAGCGCGACGGCGATTACCGACAGACCAACGGTTAACATGCTCGGCGGCTTCTATTCCCAGCAGCAGTTCCTGCGTAACCTGGATATTAAAGCGAATCTCGCCACGCCGGATCAGGTTTCCGTAATGGATGAGGCCTACAAAGAATTCGTGATGCAGCTCGCCTCGTGGGATACGCGTCGCGATTTCTGGTCGCAGACCGATTACTTCAAGCAGCGTCGGGTTGATAACACAAAAGTCGATGCCGCGCTGCTGGATGATCTCATCAACAATATCCAGTTTATGCCGGGCGATGCGCTGCGCAATGTCAGCGACAGCGTGAAGCTGATTGCCGAAACGGCGCCGGATGCGAACAACCTGCTACGTCAGTATGTAGCCTTTGCCAGCCAGCGTGCCGCCAGCCATCTCAATGATGAGCTTAAAGGTGCCTGGGCTGCGCGAACGATTCAGATGAAGGCGCAGGTGAAACGTCAGGAAGAGGTGGCGAAAGCCATTTTTGCCCGCCGTGTCCACAATATTGAGCAGGCACTTAAAATTGCGGAGCAGCACAATATCTCTCGCAGCGAAACGGATGTTCCGGCTGATGAACTGCCTGATTCCGAAATGTTCCTCCTTGGTCGTCCAATGCTCCAGGCACGTCTGGAAAATCTCCAGGCCGTTGGCCCTGATTTTGACCTCGATTACGACCAAAACCGCGCCATGCTGAACACCCTGAACGTCGGTCCAACGATGGACCCCCGTTTTCAGACGTATCGTTATTTGAGAACGCCTGAAGAACCTGTAAAACGCGATAGTCCGCGACGCGCATTCCTGATGATCATGTGGGGGATTGTGGGCGCATTGACTGGCGCTGGCGTAGCATTAATGCGTCGTCGCACAAATTAAGAACGCCGTCTACGATGAAGGCTACGGCCTTCATCGCCTAATCGAAGAGAATCGATGTGAAAGTACTAACCGTATTTGGCACCCGGCCGGAGGCCATCAAGATGGCGCCTCTGGTTCATGCGCTGGCCAGAGATCCTGATATTGAAGCAAAAGTATGCGTGACTGCCCAGCACCGGGAGATGCTCGATCAGGTCTTAACTCTCTTTTCTATCGTCCCGGATTACGATCTCAATATTATGAAACCGGGGCAGGGGTTGACGGAGATCACCTGCCGTATTCTGCAAGAATTGAAGCCTATTCTGGAATCCTTCAAACCTGATGTGGTGCTGGTTCATGGTGACACCACGACCACCGTGGCGACCAGTCTGGCCGCATTCTATCAGCGTATTCCCGTTGGTCATGTTGAAGCGGGCCTGCGTACGGGCAACCTTTACTCGCCCTGGCCGGAAGAGGCCAACCGCACGCTTACCGGACATCTGGCGATGTACCACTTTGCGCCAACTGAAAACTCGCGTCAGAACCTGCTGCGGGAAAATATTGCCGACAATAAGATCTTTGTCACCGGGAATACGGTTATCGATGCGCTGATCTGGGTACGTGACCGCGTGCTGGCGAACACCGATCTGCAGGCAGAACTCGCTGCGCGCTATCCTTTCCTGCATAACGGCAAGAAAACGATCCTGGTGACGGGCCACCGTCGCGAAAGTTTTGGTCGCGGCTTTGAGCAAATCTGCCACGCACTGGCGGAGATTGCCGCGCAGAATGAAGATGTGCAGATTGTCTATCCGGTACACCTCAATCCTAACGTCAGCGAGCCGGTGAACCGTATTCTGGGTCATGTGGATAATGTCCTTCTGATCGAACCGCAGGACTACATGCCATTCGTC
>DATERH010000044.1:0-4450 GCA_035271785.1 Buttiauxella sp. | reverse complement strand
ATGACACAGCACTCTCCCTGATGTAGAGAAAATGGATCCATGAAACGCATCAGATGCCATCATGTTAATCCATTAATTTATGATGGAGTTATTAGCCTGAATGAATGATTTCACGTCATGTATAACTCAAACAAATACAATGGAATCAACATGATATTTAAAAATGGAAGGTAGACTTAATCAGAGGATTGATCAGTGAGACAGGTCACATTTGGAGATATTCCGAAATGAACCCGCAGGAGATTACGAGTATTTGTGGTATTGCAGGAAAAGGGGAAAGGCTCCCCCATTCACACACGGTGAGGGTTAGGGCAACCCCACACGCTTTAACGTCTGGTACCCACTCCACACCCGTGTAAAAGTGGTCATCCAGCATAGCACCCCAAACACCCACGCAAACCAAACGAACCCCTGCGGTTGGAGGCAGCTCAGCACAAACAGCGCGATTGTTTCCGTGCCTTCCGTCAGGCCGCCAAGGTAGTAAAACGATTTGTGCGCATAGCCGGGGTTATCAAGCTGATGCTTTTGTGCCACCGCAGCAAAGGCCAGAAAACTGCTGCCGGTGCCAATAAATGCAAACAAAAGCCAACCGCCCGCCAGGGCATTTTGTGCAGGGTCGGCAAGAATAAAACCAAATGGCACCAGAGCGTAAAACAGAAAATCCAGCGCAATATCGAGAAATCCCCCGGCATCGGTCAGACCGCGCCGCCGTGCCAGAGCCCCGTCTATACCATCAAATAGACGGTTGAGCACAATTGCCACCAGCGCCGCCATATACCATTGCAATGCCAGAAACGGTAACGCAAGCACGCCAATAGCAAAACCAAACAGCGTCAGTCCATCTGGGGTTATCGCGGGTTTATCCAACGCTTCTGCCAGACGCCCAAGTAGTGGCTTAACGCGAGGATGAAGATAGCTATCAAACATGAGGCGATGCCCCAGGCACGTTGACACATAACCCTTGTGCTGGAATATCCAGTGCGGCATTAAAGCGGGCTGAAAGGTTTTGAAATGCGATCAACGCGGTTAATTCGGTAATCGTTTTGTCATCAAAATGGACTTTCAATTCAGCTTTTAGCGTGTCATTGATGAGCGGTGGCGTGGCCGTCATCGCATCAGCGTAGGCCAGTGCAGCCTGTTCTTTGGCAGTAAACAGCGTTTCTTCACGCCAGTTGGCGAGCGCCAGCACTTTATTCATTGAACCGCTGCGTTCAGCCAACCGCAGGCTATTAGCATCAATACAGAATTCGCAGCAACATTGTTGGGACACTCGCGTCATCACCAGGGATCGCATAACCGGGTCGATGCCGGAGCGCCGTCTTTCGAGGAACCCGACAAACAGCGCCACCAGCCAGAACAGATACGGGAAACGCCCCCACCAGCGCGTCGGGTTCAGTACCGAGCCGAAATGTTTTTTTTGCATTGCGACAATAGGCCGTAAACTGGCGGGCAACGCGTCAAGCGGCGGTACCCACGGGGTGCTGTTTTTCGTCGTCATTTGAGAAGGTCTTTAGATAAACTGTGGTGACGCATATTATGCCATGCCCATAGACAAAGAACGGATTGGTATCATGAAAACCATTGATGTTGTTGCCGCTATCATTGAGCAGCACGGTAAAATTTTGCTCGCCCGTCGCCCGGAAAGTGGCGATCAAGCCGGTTTATGGGAGTTTCCTGGCGGTAAGGTCGATGCCAATGAATCACAGCCGGCAGCGCTTGCGAGAGAACTTGAAGAAGAGTTGGCGATTAAAGCGGTGGTGGGGGATTACATTGCCAGCCACCAGCGTGAAGTGTCAGGGCGTGTTGTTCATCTTCATGCGTGGCATGTTAGGGAGTTTAGCGGGGAATTAACGGCTCTTTGCCACAGTGAACTGGTCTGGTGTTTACCTGCCGAGGCGTTTGATTACCCACTTGCCCCGGCAGATATTCCGTTACTTGAAGCGTTTATACCCAAAATAATTCGGGTTGCGGGAAGGCGGCAAGAGAGCGACAAATTCGTCGGGAACGAATTTGACCAGCCTATGGCTGGCCTCCGGCGAGAGACAGGAGTCTCTCGTTAATCCCGATGAGCTTACTCCAGTAAGTGATTCGGGTGAGTAAACGCAGCCAACGCACCCGCAACTTGAAGCATGAAGGGTTTATGGTTTTACGCGACGCCAGACTAAAGGATTCGTGCTGAGGGTTTTCTCATCACGCTGGCATTGCAGTAAAACGCCACCATCGGCTTTCACTACCGCCCCTTCAGAATAGTTTTGATCCTGGTAGATGCAGCATTGACTGCACGGTGCCGCTCGTTGCCCCTGAGTGCTAAAAACTTCTGGTGGAACCGAAATATCTACCTGGGGATCAAGACGCTGCGCCATCCCCGGCAGGCTCACCATCAGCACCACGGCGGCGGCGAGTAGGCTTTTTCTTCGCATCATCACTTCCCTCTTTTTTGGCCCATTGCTTACGCGGTTTTTTCTGCTCTTCAGGTGCTTTAACCCCTTTGAAAGCATGATGTACCGGTTTAGTTCGTGCCTGATGAATCAAGTCATACAGCGTTTGAACCAACGGCTGCATAAAGTCCTGATAACGACACTGCTTTTCACTGATTTGCGTCAGCGTCGATTCCCACTGCGCAGTCATATCTGGCCGTGCAGCCAGTTCCGGGAGCGAGTGAATCAATGCCCGCCCGGCATCAGATGAGTGAATATTACGCCCTTTCTTCACCAGGAAGGTACGCTTAAACAGCAATTCAATGATCCCCGCACGGGTCGCTTCTGTACCCAGACCGTCCGTTGCACGCAGGATCTTTTTCAGATCTTTATCCTGCACAAAACGGGCAATCCCAGTCATGGCTGAAAGCAATGTCGCATCGGTGAAATGACGCGGTGGCTGAGTCTGACGCTCAATCACTTCGCCTTTTTCACACAGCAACTCATCGCCTTTGGCAACCACCGGCAGCGGCGTGCCGTCGTTCTCTTCATCACGTTCTTTGCCGCCAAGCAGCGTGCGCCAACCGGCTTCCGCAAGGAACCGCGCCTTGGCGTTAAATTTGCCGCCAGCAATGTCGAGATCAATGGTGCATTTGCGGAACACTGCATCAGCACAGAACTGCATTAAGTATTGTCGGGCGATAAGGTTGTAAACTTTAGCTTCATTTTCTGAAAGCGAGATAGACGAGCTACGCGCAGTGGGAATAATCGCGTGGTGGGCATCGACTTTTTTATCATCCCAGCAACGGTTACGCAGGTCAGTGTTCACCGCAGGTTGTGGCAGCAGGTCTGGCTGATGAACGCTAATGGCATTCAGTACCGCGTGGCGACCGGCAAAATGTTCTTCCGGCAGATAGCGGCTGTCTGAACGCGGATAAGTGATTAATTTATGGGTTTCGTACAGCTTCTGGCAGATATCCAGAACGTTTTGCGCACTAAGCCCAAACCGCTTTGCCGCCTCGATTTGCAGGGTGGAGAGTGAGAATGGGAGCGGAGCAACTTCTGATTCCCGTTTATCATTATACGCACTGACGATGGCCGGTTGCCCGCCGATGCGGTTCACCACATGCTCTGCCAGAGGACGATGCAACAAGCGCCCTTCTTCATCCTGATATGGCTCGCAGGATTCGCTCGGCTGCCATGTCGCCACAAAACGTTCATCCGCAGGCGTGACAATATGAGCTTTCACTTCAAAGAAATCTTTGGCGACAAAATTCTCGATTTCTTCGTCACGACGCACCACTAAACCCAGGACTGGCGTTTGCACTCGCCCGACCGAAAGTACGCCCTGATAACCCGCATTGCGCCCAAGAATGGTGTAAGCGCGGGTCATGTTGATGCCGTAAAGCCAGTCAGCCCGCGCTCGCGCAAGAGCCGAAACACACAATGGGATAAATTCACTGTTGGCGCGCAGACGACCTATCGCACGTTCAACGGCCTGTGGGTTGAGATCGTTTATCAGGCAGCGTTGCACTTGCTGGCGCTTTTCCGGCGCCAGTTGCAGATAGTCCAACACTTCGTCCACCAGCAGTTGCCCTTCCCTGTCCGGGTCACCTGCGTGAACGACTTCGTCAGCTTGCACGAGCAATTTTTTGATGGCGTTGAGCTGTTTGGTGACCGATGGGCGCGGCTGCAACTGCCATTTTTCCGGCACAATCGGCAGATCAGCCAGATTCCAACGCGCGTAGCGTCCGTCATAAGCATCCGGCTGAGCCTGTTCCAGCAAGTGACCGATGCACCAGGTCACGACTTGCCCATTACCACACTCAATGAACCCATCACCACGACGATGAGGTTTGGGGAGCACGTCGGCAATAGCGCGAGCGAGGCTAGGTTTTTCGGCAATAAACAGACGCATCCGACTAACGAATCTCAATCATCGGGCGGCCGCCGCGAGCGGTTTTCAGCTCACCAATGGCGGTTAATTTGATGCCATTCTTTTCAGCGACTGCAGCAACAGCCATTTCAGCATC
>DATERH010000043.1:0-5207 GCA_035271785.1 Buttiauxella sp. | reverse complement strand
ATGCGTGCACCGTCCCCTGCTGACGTATCATTGCGGAATTCGAGCACCAACAGATCCGGGTTTTCCGTGCTGTATACGGTCTTCGCTTTGCCACGATACAACTCAGCTTGCTTTTGCATCTTTCTTACTCCAGGTGTGATTTAACTAAAAATTCCGCTATCTGTGGCTACGCACACGTTTGCGTAGCCTATCAGAAAAAAGGCCAGATTGCTCTGGCCTCTAAAACTTACTTGCTGAATGCCGACTGGAATGCGGCTACCAGAGCATCGTTCTGAGTCTGCGTCAGCGTGTGACCTTTTGGATCGATAAACTGCAGACTGCTGCGGTTATCGAGGTCGCCCACTTGCAGTTTATAGTCGCCACTGGACAGACCCGGGTCTTTCGCCCCTAAATCTTGCCATGCGCTATCAGACAATGGTTTGTAGGTCACCATCATGCTACCGGTTGAACGCGTAGAGTCAGTGACTTTCATGCCCACTCTCTCAAGCGTTGCAGGTAAACGGCTCCAGACAACGTTGAACGGACCACGCACCACCAGCATTGGTAAGCCAGTGTCGTCAGCTGCACTTTGTACATCAAGTTGCGTCGCGGCACGGTTGTCTTTCGCGTTCTGCTGGTCGGTCTGAGTTTTATCCAGACCTGCGCTGATGCTGTTCAGCATTTCTGCACTGTAACGCTGCATGGATGCAGCGTCAGAAACTGGCTTGCCAGCCTGTTCCAGACTCAGCAGCTTAACCACCACGGCCTGTTGATAGCCCTGCGGTTTCACACTGATTTGATAGCGCCCACGATATTGTTGATCTTCATCAGCACGTGTCCATTCTACCCACTCAGTGGACAGAGTCTGGCTCGCGTCATCACGTTTATCAATGCCGTAGTTTTTTGCCTGAAGAACACTGACAACTTGTGGCCACAGCGTTGTACTACGCGAATTTTCGACCATCAAAGTGGCAGTGTCCCCAGTAAACTGAGTACGTGCGCCACTAACCAATGCCAGAGGTTGAGCAGGCGGACGAATATCCAGATCTTTGCCTACTGCGCCACTGCCGTTGGTGACCGGAACGTCATATGTGCCATTTTGCACCGGCAGGATCATGCCCGCAGGGGCATGGATGTCAGCCAGCGGAGCCGCATCCAGATAGGATTCATCACCGCTAACCTGGCGCTTGAAACGCTGGTCGGTGCTGCATGCTGCCAACAGCATGGCTAACGAAACCACTGCAACTTTCGCCACCATCGACTTCTGTACTGAGTAAGCCATCAAATCTCCCTAAACTTTACAGCAAACCGGCATGCTTGAGCGCGCTAATAATCACCGGATGACTGGCTTCAGTCAGCGGTGTCATTGGCAGGCGTAAGGTATCGGTTGCCACAAGTCCCAACTCCCTACATGCCCATTTGACTGGGATAGGGTTGGGTTCAACAAATAATTTATTGTGCAGCGGCATCAAACGTTCGTTGATAACGCGCGCTTGCGTATATTGTCCATTGGCGGCCAGTTTACACACTTCTGCCATTTCACGCGCGGCTACGTTTGCCGTCACAGAAATCACACCGTGGCCACCCAACTGCATGAAGTCCAGCGCACTCGCATCGTCGCCGCTAACCAGGATGAAGTCATCTTCAACCAGCACTTTGATCTGGTTTACTCGACTTAAGTTCCCGGTTGCTTCTTTGATACCAATAATATTTTTAATTTTCGCCAGGCGGCCTACGGTTTCAGGCAGCATGTCACAACCCGTACGAGAAGGTACATTGTACAGCATCTGCGGCAGGTCGGTGCTTCCGGCGATAGCTTTGAAATGCTGGTACAGCCCTTCCTGAGTTGGACGGTTGTAGTAAGGCGTTACCGTCAAGCAACCCACAATCCCGCTATTTTCAAAACGTTTCGTCAAAGAGATAGCTTCAGAGGTGGCGTTTGCGCCAGTCCCTGCGATAACAGGAATACGGCCATCAGCCAGTTCCAGTGTCATCAGTACCACATCACCGTGCTCGTCATGACTCAACGTAGCTGACTCTCCGGTAGTCCCTACCGAAACAATCGCCGAGGTCCCGCTGGCAACATGGTAATCAATCAGTTTTTTCAGGCTTGACCGGCAGACATTACCTTTCTCATCCATCGGCGTCACAAGCGCGACAATACTTCCAGTGAACATTGGCCATCCTCTGTGCTAACAAGTGTCTCAATGGTACGTTTGGTGCAGGATCAAAAGCAAGTCGTCAGGTGACGCTACACGGTTGTACGCAAGTTTTTTTTGTGCTTTCCTTATGATATCTCACCGATTCACAGGAAGAATACGTTTGACTCCCACACCACAACATTATTTAGTCATTACGGCCCTTGGGGCGGATAGACCTGGTATTGTTAATACCATCACCCGCCATGTGAGTAGTTGCGGCTGTAATATTGAAGACAGTCGCCTGGCTATGCTCGGTGAAGAGTTCACGTTTATTATGCTGCTGTCGGGCACCTGGAACGCAATTACCCTGATTGAATCCACACTGCCACTGAAAGGGGCCGAGCTAGATTTGCTCATTGTCATGAAGCGTACAGCTGCACAAGAGCGTCCGGCGATGCCCGCGACAGTCTGGGTGCAAGTGGAAGTCACCGATTCCCCTCATTTAATCGAACGCTTCACTAATCTGTTTGATATTCACCAAATGAATATTGCCGAACTGAGTTCTCGTACCCAACCCGCTCAGGATGGCCAACCACCACAGCTTTACATCCAGATTACTGCGCATAGTCCCGCCTCAGAAGATGCAAGTAGAATCGAAGATGAGTTCAAGGCCCTCTGTACAGAACTCAAAGCACAAGGCAGTATTAACGTTGTGAATTATCCACAGCAAGATGATTAAGACGGAGAGTTGTAATGAGCCCACTGAAAGCCGGTGATATCGCACCGAAATTTAGCTTGCCCGATCAAGACGGCGAGCAAATAAATTTAACCGACTTCCAGGGACAGCGCGTTCTGGTTTATTTCTATCCTAAAGCGATGACACCAGGCTGTACCGTGCAAGCGTGCGGTTTGCGCGACAACATGGACGAGTTGAAAAAGAAAGGTGTAGAAGTGCTGGGTATTAGCACCGACAAGCCAGAGAAACTTTCACGTTTTGCCGAAAAAGAGTTACTCAACTTCACCCTGCTTTCTGATGAGGATCATCAAGTCTGCGATCAGTTTGGAGTGTGGGGCGAGAAATCGTTTATGGGGAAAACTTACGATGGCATCCATCGTATTAGCTTCCTGCTGGATGGCGAAGGGAAAGTCGAGAAAGTGTTTGATGATTTCAAAACCAGCAACCATCACGACATCGTAGTGGACTGGCTGAAAGAAAACGTTTAAATACAGCATCAACAATATTAAAAAAGCCGACGTGATGTCGGCTTTTTACTGTTTCTAATTTAGCTTGTCGTCTATGAGCAGAGTATCCGGCCAGGCATGTACTACCGCTTTAACCAGCGTGGCAAGCGGGATAGCAAAGAACACGCCCCAGAACCCCCACAGCCCACCAAAAATCACCACCGACAGAATAATGACTAATGGATGCAGGTTAACCGCCTCGGAAAATAGCACTGGCACCAGCAGGTTGCCATCCAACGCCTGAATGATGAGGTAAACAGCAAACAGCGTCCAGAATTCCGTACCGAGGCCGAACTGGAATAACGCGACGCACACCACCGGAATGGTCACCACAAACGCACCAATGTACGGAATGAGTACCGAGAGCCCGACCAGCACCGCCAACAGCAGTGAGTAATTCAGGCCAAAAATCACAAAGCCGATATATGTCGCCACACCCACGACCAGCATTTCCAAAACTTTGCCGCGGATGTAATTTGTTATTTGTTGATTCATCTCGAGCCAAACCTGCCCCGCAAGACCACGATTTCGTGGCAAAATACGGCGCACAGCATTCAACATCTGTTCTTTATCTTTGACCAGGAAGAACACCATCAGCGGGACTAAAATCAAGTAAATAGCCAGCGTTAAGAGGCCAACTAAAGAGGCAAGTGAGTACTTCACAACCTGATCACCCATGCCCATCATGCGCCCGCGCAAATTCTCAGCGATGGCATCAATAATGCCTGCATCAACCAAGGCTGGGTAACGTCTTAGCAGCGTTGCGGCATAATCAGAAAGTTTATTAAACATCCCCGGCATGTCACGAATCAGGTAGATCCCCTGCTGCCAGGCGACTGGCGCCACCACTAAAACCATCAACAACAAGATACCGACAAACAACACCAGCACAATCGTTGTCGCCCAGGTACGTGAACACCCTATACGCTGAAGCCGCACCGTTGGCCACTCCAGCAAATATGCCAGCACAATCGCCACTAACAGAGGCGCTAACAGTCCATGGAAGAAGAACAGAATGACAAATCCTGCGACCAAAATAACCAGCAGTGCGATAGCTTCCGGGTCGCTAAACCGTCGGCGATACCACTGCAACAACATCTCGAGCATACATCCCTTCCCTGACAGCATTATGCGAAGAGAGATTGTATCTAAATGTCACAATAAAGACTTCGCTTTTTATCGCTGTTCAATGGCGGTTTAAAATTGGCGCAGATAAGATAGATCCTAGCCATACGGTGGGGTACAGTTCATCGTTGAAAGCGAACAAAATCAGGTAATACTTGTCGAAGATTAACTTTGATTAAACAGGACAGGACGTATGTTCAAGCAGTTGAAAAAATCGCTGGTTGCAACACTGATGGCAGCCTTGCTTGCGGGGCCGGTAACACCAGCGTTTGCTGATGAGACCGATCAACTGCCAGATATGGGGACTTCAGCAGCAAGTACGCTATCAATCGGCCAGGAATTACAAATGGGCGATTATTATGTTCGCCAACTGCGAGGCAGCGCCCCATTAATCAATGATCCTTTGCTCGTGCAATACGTTAACAAACTCGGTATGCGTCTGGTTGGCCATGCCAACTCCGTTAAGACGCCCTTCCACTTCTTTCTGATTAACAACGACGAAATTAACGCCTTTGCCTTCTTCGGTGGCAATGTGGTGCTGCACTCAGCCCTGTTCCGTTATGCAGATAACGAAAGTCAGCTGGCATCGGTTATGGCGCACGAAATTTCTCACGTCACGCAGCGTCACCTGGCGCGTGCGATGGAAGATCAGAAAAAGAATGCCCCTCTGACCTGGGTGGGTGCGTTAGGGTCTATTTTACTGGCGATGGCCAGTCCGCA
>DATERH010000042.1:0-3059 GCA_035271785.1 Buttiauxella sp. | reverse complement strand
GATAAATACGGCGTACGTATCACCGACATCATTACACCTTCTGAACGTATGCGTCGTCTGAGCCGTTAATCCAATGAAGACCCAGGCAACAGTACAGCAGGCTGTACAACCACAGACTGCCGCCAGCACCAGCTCTCCGCTTGTTCAGGTGAGTGGAGCATTAACGGCGATTATTATTTTTATCTTGCTTGCCGCCTGGGTTGCAAAACGTTTCGGTTTCACACCGAAAACGGGTTCCAGCAAAGAGATGAAAGTCAGCGCCAGTTGCAGCGTTGGCGCCCGTGAACGGGTGGTGATTGTTGATGTACCCGACGCGCGTCTGGTGCTCGGCGTCACCGCTGGGCAAATTACCCATTTACATACTCTGCCACCCCGCCCTGTGAGTGAAACAGTGACTCCCGTGGTCCCTGCTGATTTTCAGAGTCTGATGAAAAACCTGCTTAAACGAAACGGGAAAGATTAATGAAACGTTGGCTCCCCTTCTCGTTGCTCGGGCTGCTGTTAGTTATGCCAGCCGCCTTTGCTCAATTGCCGGGTCTTGTCAGCCAGCCGATGTCCAACGGTGGCCAAAGTTGGTCGCTACCGGTACAGACGCTGGTCTTTATTACCTCGCTGACTTTTTTACCCGCAATCCTACTGATGATGACTAGCTTCACGCGCATCATCATTGTTTTTGGTTTGCTGCGCAGTGCATTGGGCACCCCATCGGCACCGCCAAACCAAGTGTTGCTGGGACTTGCGCTGTTTTTAACATTTTTCATTATGGCCCCCGTGTTCGATAAAATTTATACCGATGCGTATCAGCCGTTTAGCGAGAACAAAATCCAGATGGAAGAAGCACTGGAAAAAGGTTCTCAACCCCTGCGCGAGTTCATGCTACGCCAAACCCGTGAAGCGGATCTGGCGTTATTTGCCCGTCTGGCAAATACTCCTCCGCTCGAAGGTCCGGAAGTCGTACCGATGCGCATATTGCTACCGGCTTATGTCACCAGCGAGCTGAAAACCGCCTTCCAGATAGGCTTTACGGTATTCATTCCGTTTCTAATTATCGACCTGGTGATTGCCAGCGTGCTGATGGCGCTGGGGATGATGATGTTGCCACCCGCAACCATTGCCCTGCCCTTTAAATTAATGCTGTTTGTGTTGGTAGATGGCTGGCAACTGCTTGTCGGTTCACTGGCACAAAGTTTCTACAGTTAGAGGGGAAAAAGATGACTCCTGAGTCGGTCATGATGATGGGCACTGAAGCGATGAAAGTGGCTTTAATGCTCGCCGCCCCTTTGTTGATGGTGGCATTGGTAACAGGTCTTATCATCAGCATGTTACAAGCCGCCACACAGATAAACGAAATGACCCTTTCGTTTATCCCAAAAGTTATTGCCGTGTTTGTCACTATTATCGTGGCAGGGCCATGGATGCTTAATCTGTTGCTGGACTACATGCGCACGCTGCTAACGAACATCCCGATGAACATTGGATGATTCACGTTGATAGCGGGCAGTGGCTCACATTACTGAGTATGGGATTCTGGCCATTTCTACGCATTATGGCCCTGATTTCTACCGCCCCCATTCTGAGCGAACGCTCAATTTCTAAGAAGGTAAAAATTGGTCTTGGGCTAATGATTACCTGGATAATCGCCCCTACAATTCCTGCCGCAGATGTGACGATTTTCTCGGCCGCAGGCTTCTGGCTCGCGGCACAACAAATTCTAATTGGTATTGCACTGGGCTTTACCATGCAGTTTGCCTTTGCCGCCATACGTACCGCTGGGGAAATCATCGGTCTACAGATGGGCTTGTCTTTTGCCACCTTCTTTGACCCTGCCAGCCGCCTGAATATGCCGGTACTGGCGCGTTTTATTGACATGCTGGCAATGTTGCTGTTTCTGGTATTTAACGGCCATTTATGGCTGATTTCGATGCTGGTTGATACTTTTCACACCTTGCCGATCGGGGGTGATCCGATCAACAGTAATGCGTTTATGGCGCTGACTCGTGCAGGGAGTTTAATCTTCATAAACGGTTTGATGTTGGCACTGCCAGTGATTACGTTACTGCTAACCCTGAACATCGCCCTCGGTTTACTCAACCGTATGTCCCCCCAACTTTCGGTATTTGTCATCGGCTTTCCATTGACCCTTGGCATTGGCATGCTTGTCATGATCGCCTTGATTCCTTTGATGGCACCATTCACCGAACATCTATTTAGTGAAGTATTTAATTTGCTCGCTGATATTGTGAGTGAAATACCCGCATATTGATTCCATATCTTTTGTGGTGACTTGCTAAGGATATTCCTAAAATCTTTTTTGAATAACATCTACCAGGATATACCTGGCGTGGCTTATATGCTTTTAGCTATATCACAAAATGTAAATTTCACTTTACTTTGAGAACATTCTTAGCAAATTATACATGGCTTTACTAGATAGTTATCACGCCTAAAAATACTTAATTACGGGTAGGGGGGGGTATGTCAACGATCATTATGGATTTATGCAGTTATACCCGGCTAGGATTAACAGGATATTTAGCCAGCCGTGGCATCCGAAAACGACAGATGACAAACGTGGAGACTGTCGAGGAGCTGGCGCAAGCCTGTGAGTCTCAGTTGCCCAATGTGGTGTTTATTAATGAAGACTGTTTTATCCATGACTCTCAAAGCAGCGAGAAAATTAGGCAGATCATTAATCAGCATCCCAATACTTTATTCCTGGTCTTTATGGCGATAGCGAATATTCATTTTGATGAATATCTTTTGGTTCGGAGTAATCTGTTAATCAGCTCTAAATCAATAAAGCCAGAGTCACTAGATGAGATTCTTTCTGAATATTTAGCAAAAAATGCACATTGCATCGGCCATATAAACTTACCCACGTTGTCATTAAGCCGAACGGAGTCGAGCATGCTTAAAATGTGGATGTCCGGGCAAGGTACAATACAAATTTCAGACCAGATGAATATCAAAGCTAAAACGGTGTCATCGCACAAAGGAAATATAAAGCGAAAGATAAAGACACATAACAAGCAGGTGATTTATCACGTGGTTCGTCTGAC
>DATERH010000041.1:0-11571 GCA_035271785.1 Buttiauxella sp. | reverse complement strand
CGCTAATCATCACTTGCTGCAAAGGGTGGTTTCGCGTAAAACTGTCAGCCGCTCTTTTGGCCACGAAAACTAAAAAACATGTTCCAGGATAATCCGCTGCTCGCGCAGCTTAAACAGCAACTGCACTCCCAAACACCACGCATTGAAGGCGTGGTAAAAGGCACGGAAAAAGGCTTTGGCTTCCTAGAAGTGGATTCCCAGAAAAGTTACTTTATTCCGCCTCCGCAGATGAAAAAAGTGATGCATGGTGACCGCGTAAGCGCGGTGATTAATACCGACAAGGACCGCGAAACCGCTGAGCCAGAAGAGCTTATCGAACCGTTCCTCAGCCGGTTTGTTGGCCGTATACAACGTAAAGACGACCGTTTGTCTATCGTGCCGGACCATCCCTTACTACGTGATGCAATTCAGTGTCGTGCCGATCGAAACGTGACGCATGATTTCCAGAATGGTGACTGGGCCGTTGCAGAAATGAAGCGCCACCCGCTGAAAGGCGACCGTGGTTTCTTCGCTGAATTGACTCAGTTCATCACCTTTAGTGACGATCATCTGGCACCATGGTGGGTGACACTGTCACGCCACAATCTGGAACGCGAAGCGCCTAACGGCGTGGCAACAGAAATGTTGGATGAAGGTCTGGTGCGAGAAGATTTAACCGCCCTGAATTTCGTCACCATTGATAGTGCCAGCACCGAAGATATGGATGATGCGCTGTTCGTAGAAGAACTGGCCGATGGCAAATTGCAACTGACCGTTGCTATTGCCGACCCTACGGCCTGGATTGCCCAAGGCAGCAAACTTGACGATATCGCTAAAGTCCGCGCATTCACCAACTACCTGCCAGGCTTTAACATCCCGATGCTGCCACGCGAGTTGTCTGACGACCTGTGCTCATTACGTGCAAACGTCACACGCCCGGTTGTTGCTTGCCGCATGGTTATCGAGCAAGACGGGACTATTGACGCTCAAATTAATTTCTTCGTGGCCACTATCGAATCAAAAGCCAAACTGGCTTATGACGATGTTTCCGATTGGCTGGAAGAAAAAGGCGACTGGCAGCCACCAGGCGAAGCTATTGCTAAACAAATCCGCCTGTTGGAACGCGTTTGCCTGAACCGAGCTGAATGGCGTCGTACGCATGCGCTGGTGTTCAAAGATCGCCCTGATTACCGCTTTGTATTGGGTGAAAAAGGCGAAGTGCTGGATATCGTCGCTGAACCTCGTCGTATCGCAAACCGCATCGTTGAAGAATCAATGATTGCTGCGAACGTTTGTGCGGCAATTGTGCTGCGCGAAAAACTCGGTTTCGGCGTTTATAACGTGCACACCGGTTTTGACCCGGCAAACATCGAGCAGCTCGCTACCATGCTGCAAGGCCACGGTCTGGAAGTTGACGCGCAAGAAGTGTTAACCCTGAATGGTTTTTGCAAGTTACGCCGCGAGCTCGATGCACAACCAACCGGTTTCCTGGACAGCCGCATTCGTCGTTACCAGTCGTTTGCTGAAATCAGCACCGAGCCTGGCCCGCATTATGGTCTTGGCCTCGAAGCTTACGCGACCTGGACTTCACCTATTCGTAAATACGGCGATATGATCAACCATCGTCTGTTAAAAGCGATCATCAAAGGTGAAACCGCAGCGCGTCCGCAGGAAGAAACTACCGTGCAGATGGTAGAACGCCGTCGCCTGAACCGTATGGCAGAACGTGATGTCGGTGACTGGTTATATGCTCGCTTCCTCAGTGACAAAGCCGGAACAGATACCCGTTTTGCTGCCGAAATCATTGATGTCAGCCGTGGCGGTATGCGTGTTCGTTTGGTTGATAACGGTGCAGTAGCCTTTATCCCTGCTCCGTTCCTGCATGCTGTTCGTGACGAGTTGGTTTGCAGCCAGGAAAGTGGCACCGTTCAAATCAAAGGCGAAGTCGCATTCAAAGTGACCGATGTGATTGATGTGACCATCGCAGAAGTGCGTATGGAAACTCGTAGCGTGATTGCTCGGCCGGCCATTTGACGACAAGTTTAAAAGCATCCTTAAAAGCTGAACCTATGTTCAGCTTTTTTTTGAGCTTTTTTCTGACAAATGAACCCTGGGTAATAATAACAACAGGGAAATGATTAGCGTTATGACACTTTTTTGCTTGCTATGACGCTCGAAAAACTGCCAATCTAGCGCAAAGATTCAGATTTTTCAGATATTCTGCAAAAACAATATCTTTAACACACTGTTGGCGCTTTGAAATCGGTTTATATTACTAATATAAATATCAGACTGACACAATATGTTGGCCGGGTTCAGGAGAGAGCATGCAAGACGATTTGGAGCAGAATCTGCTCTACCGTTATTTAGGGACAACCAGCCCATATTGGCGTTTGTCAAGCGACAGCAATGCGCTGCAATTAGCAGCCAGCGAAGATTCAGACATTAGCCAAGTCATCGCGTTGGATCCTGAACAAGCAGAACAAATTCGCCAAATGACGGTGATTACCTCAAGCGTAACCATGCCAATTTCGTTGTTTGGCGGTAAAATCTCTGTGCATCTGGTAGGACATAAAGTTTCAAAAAAGGAGTGGGCAGGCTCGGCTTCGGCTTGGAATGACACCCCTTCTGTTGCACGTGATTTAGTGCAGGGACTCTCTTTTGCAGAACAGGTGGTTTCGGAGGCGAATTCCGTTATCGTTATTCTCGACAAATTAGGGAATATTCAGCGTTTTAATCGCTTGAGTGAAGAATACACCGGCCTTAAAGAACAAGAAGTCATTGGTCAAAACGTATTTAAATTATTCATGAGCCGCAATGAAGCCGCCGCATCCAAACGCAATATTAGCGGCTTCTTTCGCAACGGTAACTCTTATGAAGTCGAACGCTGGATAAAAACCTGTAAAGGCCAGCGATTGTTTTTATTCCGCAATAAATTCGTCCACAGTGGCAGCGGTAAGAACGAAATCTATCTGATTTGTTCAGGTACTGACATTACCGAAGAACGCCGCGCACAAGAACGACTGCGTGTACTGGCGAATACAGATACGATTACCGGCCTCCCCAATCGCAATGCCATCAATGACCTGATTACCGCCGCTATTGATAATCGCGCTGAAAGTCAGGTGGGCATCGTTTATCTGGATCTTGATAACTTTAAAAAAGTGAACGACGCCTATGGACATATGTTCGGCGATCAGCTTTTACAGGCGGTGTCGTTAGCAATATTAAGTTGCCTTGATGACGGGCAAATTCTGGCACGCCTTGGCGGTGATGAATTTATTGTGCTGGCTACTGACACGTCACAATCCAGCCTGGAAGCGATGTCGTCGCGTATTTTGACCCGACTGAAACAGCCGTTCCGCATCGGTTTAATTGAGGTCTACACCAGTTGTTCTTTAGGTATTTCGTTGGCCCCCCAGCATGGCGAAGACCGTGATAGCATTATTCGCAACGCGGATACCGCGATGTATACCGCCAAAGAGAGTGGCCGTGGCAAGTTCTGCGTCTTCTCGCCGGAAATGAATCAGCGAGTCTTTGAATACTTGTGGCTTGATACCAACTTACGCAAAGCGCTGGAAAACGATCAACTGGTTATTCACTATCAGCCGAAAATAACCTGGCGCGGGGAAGTCAGAAGCCTGGAAGCATTAGTACGTTGGCAATCGCCAGAGCGCGGTTTGATTCCCCCGCTGGACTTTATCTCCTATGCAGAAGAGTCCGGCTTGATTGTTCCGCTTGGCCGCTGGGTGATGTTAAGTGTGGTTCAACAGGTAGCGAAATGGCGCGATAAAGGCATCAATTTACGCGTCGCAGTGAACGTATCTGCGCGCCAGTTAGCTGACCAGACTATCTTTACCGACTTGAAGCAAGCGCTTAAAGATCTCAACTTTGAATACTGCCCAATTGATGTCGAATTGACAGAAAGTTGTTTAATTGAGAACGAAGAGTTAGCTCTTTCGGTGATTCAACAATTCAGTCGTCTGGGTGCTCAAGTGCATTTAGATGACTTCGGCACAGGTTACTCCTCGCTTTCTCAACTCGCTCGCTTCCCAATTGACGCGATCAAACTCGACCAAAGTTTCGTGCGCGATATTCATAAGCAGTCAGTTTCCCAATCGCTGGTGCGCGCCATCGTTGCGGTTGCGCAGGCTTTGAATTTGCAGGTGATTGCTGAAGGGGTGGAAAACCAAAAAGAAGATGCCTTCCTGACTAAAAATGGCGTCAACGAACGACAGGGTTACTTGTTTGCGAAACCGATGCCCGCAGCCGTATTTGAGCGGTGGTTGAAACGCTATCAGGCAAGGACCTCGCGTTAATAGCTACCCGTCATACTTCAAGTTGCCTCTTTGTTGGCTGCGTTCACAGCGGCCCCGATGGGGTGAAGCCCATGGATGGGCCGAATAATCACTTACTACAGTAAGCTCATCGGGATTTGTTTTCTTGCCGCCTCAATGCAAATCGAATTATTTTGGGTATAAGCGTCGCATCAATCCCCGATACGACGCGTTTCTCATAGTAATGTTAGTTTTGGCGAGTGGCCTGAGCAAAAACCTCTTTCGCAGCAAACAGTCCGTTAAGTGCACAAGGGAAGCCCGCGTATACCGCCATTTGCATAATCACTTCTATAATTTCCTGCTCCGAACAACCCACATTCAGCGCGCCCTGAATGTGCACTTTGAGTTGTGGCGTCGCATTTCCGAGCGCTGTTAGTGCGGCAACCACAGCAATCTCTCTGGATTTCAAATCGAGGCCTGGGCGTGAGTAAATATCACCGAAGGGAAATTCAATCACTAGCCGTGCAAAGTCTGGGGCAATGTCGTTCAAACTGTTAACGACGTTTTCACCTGCCTGCCCATCCACTTCTTTTAATTTCGCAAGACCTCGTAAATAGCGTTCATTTTCCATTTATAAATCCTTTCTGTTAAGGGATAAACGCACTCTAAATTTTAATGTGTACGGCATCCAATACCCTTTTTGTGATACCTTTTCGGTATGAATGATTCCATCGATCTGCGACAACTTCGTTATTTTCTGGCGGTGAGCGAAGAGCTCAATTTTAGCCGGGCTGCGTTGCGCCTGCATATTTCGCAACCACCGTTAAGCAGGCAGATCCGTCAGTTGGAGGAGCAGCTTGGTGTTGTGTTATTTATACGCAGTAAAACCGGAGTCACGCTAACCGAAGCGGGTGCGGCATTCTTGCCAGAAGTAAAACTCACGCTGCTGCAGGCTGAAAAGGCGATTGCCGTAGCGCGGGCATCCAGGGGTAACAAGGGAGGAAGGTTTGTTATTGGCTACACCACGGTGTTCGAACACAGTGTGATTCCGGATGTAACAACAGAATTGTCGCGGTGCTTTCCAGAATGGCAAATCCTCTCAAGAGGAAACTATTCGGTTAATCTGGTTCGTGAAGTGAAAAATGGAACGATGGATGCCGCTTTTATTGGTTTGCACACTGATACGCAAGATCTGGCGGTTGAAAAAATCATAGATGAGCCCTTCGTGGTGGCTTTACCTGCAACTCACCGGCTTGCAGCAAAACGCAGTATAGGTTTTGAGGATCTTCATGGTGAACCCATGTTCTGGTTCGAGCGGCGAATGAATCCAGGTTTTTATGACTACTGCCAGACGTTTTTCCATCGCATCGATTTCAAACTTAACGTCATTCCTGAGCCCGCAGATCATCACATCATGCTGGGGTTGATTGCTGAAGAAAAAGGCATCGCGTTGGTTCCCTCATCCTTACAATGTATTAAGCGGCAAGGTGTCGTTTTTCGTAAGCTGAAAGAAGAGAGTCATTCTCTATCGATGGGCATCGCTATTGTTTGGTCCAGGGAAAATCAGTCACCCGTTCTGAAAACATTTATTGAACAGGTTCGTGATTCTCAATCCTCTCCACAACACCTCGAAAAGAAGACGCCATTCTGACGAAGAACAACGTCTACTAACGGCAGGGTCTTTCTTATCTAAACCCGTAACCGAATGAGAACACGATCAAAACGTTAACTCGCTTTACGCAACACCGTTGCAGTATGGCGATTTTGCAATTGCACCAACCTTTCCATGTACGCAATATCCTTTTCTTCGAGACAAAATGCTGCATCCACCCAATCCTCAGTGATATCCATTAATTCCGAGCGAGGCAATGGGAGGACACGCTGACGGGCACGCAGCATTGCACGCACACCATTAAGCTTCGGTTGTAAAGTGTCAATGAAGGTACGAGTGGCAAGATAACCCTGACCCGGTTCAAATAACTCATCTACCAGACCAAATTGATGATGCCATTCAGCAGTGTGCGCCTCCCCTTTATAGATAAGCTCCTCAGCTAGTTTCATCCCTGAACGACGTGCAACCAGTGAATATGCCCCCATTCCCGGGAACAGGTTGAAAGCAATTTCTGGGAAACCCATGCGCGCATCCCGTTGTGCTAAAACAAAATGGTGCGCAAGCGCGGCTTCAAATCCTCCTCCCAATGCGCTACCTTCGACCATTGCGAGGCTAATCGCTCCGCTATCAAACCCTCGAGAAGCTGCATGAACACAATCTACACAGGCTCGGGCATAAGCACGAAGGGCCTCACGCCGCCCCTGCTGAATGGATTCAACAAAGAAACCCAAATCACCACCTGTGTTATACATTCCCTGCACCAATGAACCGGTCACCCAAAAATCCACCACAAACCCCTCCTGCTGAACCAAATATCGCAGGTTCATAATCTCTTCGATCAATTTGTGATTAAAGCAAGGGCGAGGTTGAGCTCGTAACATCATCCAGACTGTGCGGCGTTCTACTTCGTAATATCCCGACAATTGAGTGAATCTAGTAGCATCCGTGAACAATTTGCAGGTTGGCTGGTTAATTACTGTCATTATCTTATCCTCATGTTATGAAAGCGTGTTACACGCAGGATCAGACTAATGCACTCCCGCTTTAGGATGAATGTATCGGAGCATTTAATAATAATTACTTATATATTGTTCGATAATTAATTGATGGATAAGACTAAAAATGCGCCCTTGCGCCTTCTCTTTTTGAGCCTTTTTTTGCATTATGAAGACAACTTTTTTCGGAATAAACAGGATGTACTATGCCTTCAGTGGACCCTCTGCTACTCGCAAAGCGTATTGATACCGTGTTAGATATTTTGGTGGGAGGTGATCATGCGTCGGCCATTAATAATCTCGAGATTTTGAAAGCTGAATTGCTGAATATTGCGAACGGTAAAGAACAAAATGAAAGCGACTTGAAAAAGTCGCCCTGGGAGATTTGATCTGTCGCCGGCGAAAACCGGCGCAATTTTACAAGCTCAGTGAACCAAATGCCCCTTGCCAGTCTTTTTCGAATGTAGCAATAGCAGCATTGACCGCAGGCGTGGTCAGTAGTTGTTCGGTGACATCAATCGGCAACGTAATCGCTTCACAACCCGCTAACAGGCAAGACATTGCCTGATGAGGTGTCCGGAAACTGGCAGCGAGAACTTTAGATTGCGGTGCATGAAGCGTCAGCAATTGCTGTAAGTCCTGCACCATTTGAATACCATCACCACCCTGCGCATCCAGCCGGTTTACATACGGGGCGACATACTCCGCGCCCGCCAGCGCCGCCAGTAATCCTTGAGCTGCGCCATAAACTGCCGTCCCGAGTGTCGGGATACCTAACACTTTTAATTGCTTCATGGCTGCCAGACCTTCCACCGTGGTGGGAACTTTCACTACCAGGCCCGGAACGCGTTTAACTAACAATTCCGCTTCTTTCACCATCTCATCAGCTTGTGCGGCAATCACCTGAGCAAATAGTTTGCCTTCACCGCCTAGCGCATCTTGCAACGCTGGCAGCACTTCCCATAAGGAAATACCGGTTTTAGCCACAATTGATGGGTTGGTTGTGACGCCCTGCAAAGGTAAAACACGCGCTAAGCGCTTCACTGCGGCAACGTCAGCCGTATCTAAATACAGTTCCATAAGTTCTCCAGACGGGTCATCTATCTCATTGCCGACATCATAACGTCGCTGTCTGTTCTTTATCTGATCAAAATCAATAAAACTTTCATTCGAAAGTAATCTAATTTACGAACAGAAGATAAAGGCGGGCTTATGCTATTTAATATCCAACGTTACTCAACACATGACGGTCCAGGCATCCGTACAGTAGTGTTTTTGAAAGGTTGCTCATTGGGTTGCCGCTGGTGCCAGAATCCTGAAAGCCGAGCACGTGGTCAGGATGTTCTGTTTGATGAACGTTTATGCCTTGCTGGTTGTGAGATGTGCCCACAGGTTGCCCCACATGCTATTTCTCGCATTGATGATTCCTTGATAATCATTCGTGAAAAACTGGAAGCAAGCGATCTCACCGCACTGACGGATTGCTGCCCTACTCAGGCATTAAGTGTATGCGGAGAAACGCAAAGTGTTGATGCCATCATGCAAACGGTATTGCGTGATAAGCCCTTTTACGACCGCAGTGGCGGTGGCATTACGCTTTCCGGTGGCGAGCCATTTATGCAGCCGGAAATTGCAGAACAACTCCTGAGTAAAAGCAAAGCGGCAGGCATTCATACTGCTGTCGAATCTTGTCTTCATGTACCGTGGAAATATATCGAGCCGTCGATTGAGCATCTCGATTTACTGCTGGCAGATCTCAAACACGTGGATGCAACGCGCTTTAAACAATGGACAGACGGCAACGCCGAACGCGTACTGGATAACTTCCGCAAACTTGCGGCGCGCAATGTCGAAATGACGATTCGCGTGCCGCTGATCCCTGATTTCAATGCTGATGAGCAATCTATTCGCGCCATCAGTGATTTTGCCGCCGACGAAATAGGCGTGAAAGCGATTCATTTTTTGCCTTACCACACCTTAGGTATTAATAAATACAAACTCCTGAATCTCCCCTATATGGCCGCGCAGCAACCGCTTGATGCGCCAGAACTGCTGCAATTTGCTGAGCAGTACGCAAGCCAAAAAGGGATGACCGCCTGGATAAGAGGATAAACCGATGACCCAACTGAACCTGAATACCTTAAGCCAACGCATCAAAGATCATAAAGAAGCGTTGATTCACATCGTTAAGCCTCCGGTTTGTACCGAACGCGCTCAGCACTACACGGCGATTTACCAGCAGCATCAGGACAAACCGCTGCCGGTGCGCCGCGCACTGGCCCTCGCCCATCATCTGGCTGAACGCACCATCTGGATCAAGCACGACGAGCTGATCGTCGGCAACCAGGCAAGCCACGTGCGCGGTGCGCCATTCTTCCCTGAATATACCGTCGGTTGGATTGAAACTGAGATTGACGAACTGGGCGACCGCCCTGGCGCAGGCTTCTCTATTTCTGACGCTGATAAAGCGGTGATGCATGAGATTTGCCCGTGGTGGCGCGGCCAGACCGTGCAGGACCGCTGCTACGGCATGTTTACCGACGAGCAAAAAGAGCTGCTGGCGAGCGGGATTATTAAAGCCGAAGGAAACATGACTTCAGGTGACGCGCACCTTGCGGTCAATTTCCCGCTGCTGCTGGAATTAGGCATTGATGGTTTGCGCGCAAAAGTGGCTGAACGTCGTTCGCGTTTGCATCTCACCGACTGGGAAGATTTGCATAAAGAACAGTTCCTGAAAGCCATCGATATTACTTTTGTTGCCTTAAGCGACCATATTCAGCGCTTCGCCGTACTCGCGAAAGAAATGGCGAGCACCGAGAAACGTATCGCACGTCGTGACGAGCTGTTGGCTATTGCTGAGAACTGCGAGCTGATTGCTCATAACAAACCGACTTCTTTCTGGCAGGCATTACAGTTGAGCTACTTTGTTCAGCTGGTATTGCAGATTGAGTCTAACGGCCACTCCGTTTCATTTGGTCGTCTCGATCAGTTTCTCTATCCGTGGTACCGCCGTGATGTGGAACTTGAACAGACATTGGGACGCGACCAGGCTATCGAGTTGCTGCAAAGCTGCTGGTTGAAGCTGCTGGAAGTTAACAAAATTCGCTCTGGTTCGCATTCCAAGGCTTCCGCAGGTAGCCCGCTATACCAAAACGTGACTATTGGTGGACAAACGCTGGTCGAGGGTAAAGCTGTTGATGCGGTGAATCCACTCTCTTACGCCATCCTGGAATCTTGTGGCCAGCTGCGTTCCACTCAGCCTAACCTGAGCGTGCGTTATCACGCGGGCATGAGCAACGATTTCCTTGATGCCTGCGTTCAGGTGATTCGCTGTGGTTTCGGGATGCCAGCATTTAATAATGACGAAATCGTTATTGAGGAATTTATCAAGCTCGGTGTCACCCGCGAAGATGCTTACGACTATGCCGCTATCGGTTGTATCGAAACCGCCGTTGGTGGTAAATGGGGTTATCGTTGCACGGGTATGAGTTTTATTAATTTCGCCCGGGTGATGTTAGCGGCACTGGAACAAGGACGTGATGCAACCAGTGGTAAAATCTTCCTACCGCAGGAACATGCGCTATCCGCAGGTAATTTCACTCAGTTTGACCAGGTCACCGACGCGTGGGATACCCAGATTCGCTACTACACTCAGAAATCCATCGAAATCGAATGCGTTGTTGATACCGTTCTTGAAGAGAATGCCCATGATATTCTTTGCTCTGCCCTGGTCGATGACTGCATCGAGCGTGGTAAAAGTGTTAAGCAAGGTGGCGCGAAATATGACTGGGTTTCAGGTCTGCAAGTGGGTATTGCTAACCTGGGCAACAGCCTTGCTGCTGTGAAGAAGTTGGTGTTTGAACAAGGTACCATTGGCCAACAGCAGTTAGCCGAAGCATTGGCTAATGATTTTGATGGTTTGACCGGTGAGCAGTTGCGCCAGCGTTTGATTAACAGCGCACCGAAATATGGCAATGATGACGATGAAGTCGATTTACTGCTGGCACGGGCTTACCAAACTTATATTGATGAACTGAAGCAGTATCACAATACCCGCTTTGGCCGCGGCCCTATCGGCGGGACATATTACGCAGGCACCTCATCGATTTCAGCAAACGTTCCCTTTGGCGCAGCAACGATGGCAACGCCAGATGGACGTAAAGCGAAGACACCACTGGCAGAAGGTGCAAGCCCTGCTTCAGGGACTGACCGCCTTGGACCCACAGCGGTGATAAGTTCAGTGGGTAAATTGCCAACCAGTAAAATTCTGGGCGGTGTATTACTGAATCAGAAACTGAATCCGGCTACTCTGGATAACCCGCGCGATCGTGAAAAGTTGATGATTATGCTGCGGACTTTCTTCGAGGCTCATAAGGGTTGGCATGTTCAATACAACATTGTTTCCCGTGAAACCCTACTGGATGCCAAACAACATCCTGATAAATATCGCGATTTAGTGGTGCGTGTGGCAGGTTATTCTGCTTTCTTTACCGCCTTATCTCCAGACGCTCAGGATGATATTATAGCCCGTACAGAACATACTCTTTGATAATCCAGGCGGTGCTTTTGCACCGCCCAAAATTTGGCTGACATGAACTCCAGACAACAAATTATTTTACAGATGGTGATTGATCATGGCCGCATGAGTGTGACCGATCTCGCTAAAAAAACCGGTGTCTCAGAAGTGACTATTCGCCAGGATCTCAAT
>DATERH010000040.1:0-15479 GCA_035271785.1 Buttiauxella sp. | reverse complement strand
CTTAGGCTGGTTTCTTTAAATAGTGGTGCCCGGACTCGGAATCGAACCAAGGACACGGGGATTTTCAATCCCCTGCTCTACCGACTGAGCTATCCGGGCAACGGGGCGCATTAAACCGTAAAGGCCGTTTGGCGTCAACGGCTTTGTCATAAAAAAGGTGTTAAATGCGTTTAACTGCCTGCTTTTCATTCAGAATGGCGAGAAAATCATTCATCAGGTTAATGCGCCACCCTTTCGGCACTGCGCGAACCGTAGAATGTCTTCGGCCAGTCGGCGTGCTGTTTCTATATCCGCCTGGCTGCGTTTCACCAGTAAACGGCTTAGGCAGCCTTCCAGCACCAGTTCCATTTGGTGAGCCACCATGACTGGGTCATCTACTTCCAGTTTCGTAAGCAACTCGTGAGTGAATTCCCATGCCATCTTTTTCTGCTGATCGGCCAATTGATGAATTGGATGTGATGCATCTGGATAAAACGTGCAAGCTGCGATAAACAGGCAGCCCGGATAGCGTTGGTTATTAACGCACTCGGTCAACGCCTGGTAGCGCTTCAACAGTTTTTGTTCCAGTGATAGCTCATCGTTAAGCGTTAGTTGGCGTCGCCAGACATCAACTTGCTGGCTCAAATAACGCAGGGCGTCATAGAGCAGGGCTTCACGGTCAGGCCAGAATTTACTGATCTCTTTTATCGGATAGTCGGCTTCATTTGCGACCATCTCAAGTGTGCTGCTGGCAATACCCTCACGTTCCAGGACGTGTAGGGCGTGCTCAAGTACGTATTCGCGTTGCACGGTATTCTCCTCCCTTGTACCTGTCATATTTCAAGCTGTCTCTTTATTCGCTACGTTATCTTACCGCCACGATGCAACTTGAATGACTGAGTGTACGTCCCATAGTAGTGTTGTTTACGGCGTTTGATTGCGCAAATGCGAATCAAACATGCTCGCATCCATAAAGCCTGTCACGCGTGCTTCCGGCTGCTCGCGTCCTTGTGCATCAAAGAACAATATAGTGGGTAGCCCTAAAACCTGTAGATGCTTTAACAGTGCGACATCCTGCGCGTTATTGGCGGTGACATCCGCCTGCAGTAAAACCGTATTGGCCAACTGTTGCTGCACTTTCGGATCGCTAAAGGTGTATTTCTCAAACTCTTTGCAAGCTACACACCAATCGGCGTACAAATCAAGCATCACCGGTTGGCCTTTTGCATTGGCGAGTGCTGTATCCAACTGCTCAACGGTAGCAATCTTCGTGAAATTGAGATGTGCTTGCTGTGTAGTGACGGAGCTACCAAATACCCAGTCTTGCACAGGACGAGCACACACCAGCGCTGCACCGAGCAGAATTATCTGCACGATGCGTATCCATGATTTGTTGGTTTGCAGGCTAGTGATAAACGCCCAACTAAAGAACGCCACACCGAGTAACCCCCACAAGCGATTCCCCCATGTCTCTCCCAGTATGCGTTCCAGCAGAAATACTGGTAGTGCGAGGATCACAAAACCAAACGCGATTTTGACAGTTTCCATCCACGGGCCGCTTTTGGGCAGCAGACGGTTGCCGAAAACTGTGATCAACATCAGCGGCAGGCCCATGCCCAACGCATAGAGATACAGTGTGCCACCACCCAGCCACATGTTCCCGCTTTGGGCGATATATAGCAGGATGGCACTGAGTGGTGCGGTGGTACAAGGCGAGCAAATTAATCCCGCCAGTGCACCCATCGCAAAGACACCGCCTGCCGAACCACCTTGCTGGCGATTGCTCATTAGTGTCAGACGCGTTTGCAGTGATGAAGGCAGTTGCAGCGTAAATAGCCCGAACATTGATGCAGCGAGCAGTACAAACAGCGCTGACAACCCGATAAGCACGTAGGGATGTTGCAGTGCGGCCTGGAATTGAAGACCGGCGGCGGCGACCACTAGACCTAATGCGGTGTAGGTTAGTGCAATGCCTTGTACGTAGACGAAAGTCAGGAACAGGGCGCGGGTGGTGGATAAGCGCTGTTTACCGCCGAGTACAATGCCGGAAATCAGCGGGTACATTGGTAGCACGCAGGGTGTAAAGGCGATGCCGATGCCGATTAGAAATGCCCACAGTGCGGAGAAGGGCAGTTGATTTGGGGCGGTGTTGTCTGAGTCCCTCACTCCGGTCTTCTCCCCAGGGGAGAGGGGGGAAGATGAAGCCACTTTCTGCTCGGTGGTGAGGAAGGATGAAGTTTCAGTTTTTTGCTCTCTCTCCTGGGGGAGAGGATTAGGGTGAAGGCGCCCTTCAGCCGATACCACAACTTCATTAAGTGGCACCACGCGCGTCTCTGGCGGATAACAGAACCCCGCTTCGGCACAACCCTGATAAGTCACGCTAACCGTCGCGCCTTTGGCCGCCGTTTGAATGGTGATGGGCAGATTGAGTTGCTGGGTGTAAATCTCGGTCTTACCGTAGAACTCGTCCTCATGCCAGGTGCCTTTTGGCAACTCCAGCGGGGCGAGTTCGGCCTGCGCCGCATTGAGTTTGATTTGCTGGCGATAAAGGTAGTAGCCCGATTTTATCTGCCAGTTTAGGTTGAGCTGGTTTCCAGATTGCTGGAAATCGAATGCAAAAGCCTGATCGACAGGAACAAATTGGGATTTGCTCTGGTTATCGAACAGACCTGCAAAAGCGTGAGTGCTGAAAAGCGCAAAGATTAGCGCAAAGATGCGTAGAGCCATGAGAGGTATTCACTATCTCCGTGGGTAACTGGCAGAACCAGTAATTCAGGGGTTTGGTATGGGTGATGTGATTTGAGACATGCGATCAAGGCCTCTTGATGGTCGATATCGCTTTTGAGCAACATCTGCACCTCATACTCCTGTTCCATTTTCCCCTCCCAGTAATACAGCGAAGTGGCACCGGGTAATAGAGTGACGCAGGCCGCCAGTTTTTCAGCCAGCACAAGGGCGGCAAGCTCCTGGGCGGTGGCTTCATCTGGGGCAGTACAAAGGATGACAACAGCCTGAGTGTTCGGCATAGCTAACCTCGTATCCGGGGAAACAACGGTCGACTATAGCATGGTGAAGCGCGGGGAGGGTGTTAAACGGGCCGCAGTGCGACCCGTGTTCAGAAAGATTTACAGAACCAAACCACCGACGATAAAGCCGAGGATGACGCACAACGTAATGGCGATGACGCCAGGGATCAGGAACGCATGGTTAAACACGTACTTACCAATGCGTGTTGAGCCGGTGTCGTCCATTTCTACCGCCGCCAACAATGTTGGGTAGGTCGGCAAGACGAACAGTGCAGACACCGCAGCAAACGAAGCGATAGCTGTCAGTGGGCTAACACCGAGCATTAACGCCGCTGGCATCAATGCTTTGGTGGTTGCGGCCTGGGAGTAGAGCAATGTGGCGGCGAAGAACAGAACCACCGCTAACAACCACGGATAGCTTTGCAGTAAGTCACCCGCAACGGCCTGAATATCCTGAATATGGCTTTTGACGAAGGTATCACCCAGCCATGCTACACCCAGCACACAGATACACGCACTCATCCCTGATTTGAAGGTGCTGGCGTTGAGGATCTCGCCAGTATCAATTTTACAGGTGACGCTGATAAGCGTGGCAATGGTCAACATGAACACCACAATCGCTTCGTTACGTGGCAGGATTGGGTTTTGAATCAGACCAACGGTGTCGCTGATGGCAGTGGCGTAGAACATCACGGCGACAATACCGATCAGGAACAGCATCACGGAACGTTTAGCGTGTGGTTTGAGCTTAAATACGCTGCTCCCGCGCAGTTTCACTTCACCTTTAGCGAGGCGTTCCTGGTACACAGGATCGTCTTTCAGTTCGCAACCAAGGAAGTTACAAACAATCGCCGTCAGCATGACCGCAACGAGTGTCACAGGAATACAGATACTCAGCAGCGTCAGGTAGCTGATGCCCATTGGCTCAAGGATACCCGAGAAGAACACCACGGCCGCTGAAATCGGCGAGGCGGTAATGGCAATTTGTGAAGCGACAACCGCGATTGACAGTGGACGCGATGGGCGGATCCCTTGCTCTTTCGCAACTTCAGTAATCACCGGTAGCGTAGAGAACGCGGTGTGGCCTGTTCCCGCAAGAATAGTCATAGACCAAGTAACCAGCGGGGCGAGGAAAGTGATGTATTTGGGATGGCGGCGCAGTAATTTTTCTGCAAGGCTTACCAGATAATCCATCCCGCCAGCCACCTGCATGGCGGCAATCGCGGCAATAACTGCCATGATGATTTCAATAACATCGAACGGAATTGCACCCGGTTTAACCTGAAATACAAGAGTTAAAACCAATACGCCAAAACCGCCAGCAAAGCCAATGCCTATGCCGCCGAGTCTGGCTCCTAGATATATCGCTAAAAGCACGATAACGAGTTCTGCTCCAAACATAATGCCCTTCCTTGTGTTTGCTTATTTGCTAATTATATGTTGTGTTTTTGTTGAACGCCCAAATGAAAAAAGCACGCCCAATGGACGTGCTTTTTGTTAACCACAGTTAAGTTTACTGTTCATTTTCATCTGTATAACGTTTCGCTTTATAAACTGGATGCATCAAGTTGTTTATTGAGAAAATATCATCCAGCTCGGCTTCGGTAAGAAGCCCACGCTCCAGAACGACTTCACGCACGCTCTTACCGGTTTCAGCACAAATCTTCCCGACGATATCGCCATTGTGGTGGCCAATGAATGGGTTCAGATAAGTCACGATACCAATCGAGTTGTAGACGTAGCTTTCGCATACTTCTTTGTTCGCGGTAATACCGTTGATGCATTTTTCCAGCAGATTGTAGCAGGCGTTGGTCAGGATGTGGATAGATTCAAACATCGCCTGGCCAATTACCGGTTCCATGACGTTCAACTGCAACTGACCCGCTTCGGAAGCCATGGTGACGGTAATGTCGTTACCAATAACTTTGAAGCAAACCTGGTTAACCACTTCTGGAATGACCGGGTTCACTTTGGCAGGCATAATAGAAGAGCCGGCTTGCAGTTCTGGTAGGTTGATTTCATTCAGACCCGAACGCGGGCCGGAGGAGAGCAGGCGAAGGTCATTACAGATCTTCGACATTTTCACCGCCAGACGTTTCAGCGAGCTGTGAACCATCACATATGCACCGCAGTCGGATGTGGCTTCAATCAAATCTTCAGCCGGAACGCATGCCAGGTTGCTGACTTCAGCCAGTTTCTGCACGGCCAGTTGCTGATAACCTTCTGGGGTGTTCAGACGGGTACCGATCGCGGTAGCGCCAAGGTTAACTTCCAGTAACAGCTCCGCAGTACGCAGCAGGTTGCGTGTTTCTTCATTTAAAAGGACGTTGAAGGCATGGAATTCCTGACCCAGTGTCATTGGGACAGCGTCTTGCAGCTGAGTACGACCCATTTTCAGGATGTTTTCGAACTCAACAGCTTTACGCTGGAAGCCATCGCCTAACTGATTGATAGCATCAATCAGTTTCACAATAGAGGCGTATACCGCGATGCGGAAGCCGGTTGGGTAAGCATCGTTGGTGGACTGGCATTTGTTTACATGGTCATTCGGGTTCAGATACTGGTATTCACCTTTCTGGTGGCCCATTATCTCAAGCCCAATATTGGCGAGAACTTCGTTGGTATTCATGTTAACGGAAGTGCCGGCACCGCCCTGGTAAACATCCACCGGGAATTGGTCCATACATTTGCCGTTATTCAGCACTTCATCGCAAGCCTGGATAATGGTGTTTGCGATGCTTTTCGGAATGGTTTGTAACTCCTTGTTTGCCATTGCCGCCGCTTTCTTAACCATCACCATGCCACGCACAAACTCAGGTATATCACTGATTTTGCTGTTGCTTATGTAGAAGTTTTCAATCGCTCTCAGAGTGTGGACACCATAATAGGCATCCGCTGGCACTTCCCTGGTACCCAACAAATCTTCTTCGATACGAATGTTATTTAACATGTGAACCTTCTTAATTAACGCTGCCAATGATTGATCACCGCACGCACAGGATCTTTGGTCGTGTGATGAATAGACCGACGATTATGTCCATATTCGGTCCCTACGCCGTGATGATATGCTGATGGTAGATAAAAGCAGTAATCTGGATCACTTATTAAACGTCTATCTCACATAACAATTATTAATATGTGATGTCGATCAATTGTGGAAAGTTTCCAAAAAAATAATGCGGCGCGTAGATTGATTTTTGACTATGGCGTCGCCATTTCTCTGATTACGCATAATGGCGAATCTATTTCCGCAAGTGCTTGATGGCGCTTGCTACAGCCTTTCCCAACTACAGGAGTGTACGGTGCGCTGGATACCGTTAATTGCCGTTTTCCTCTATGTTTACATAGAGATTTCGTTGTTTATTCAAGTCGCCCACGTGATGGGAGTTTTCCTGACGCTAGTGCTGGTGATATTCACCTCAGTTATTGGTATGTCATTGGTTCGCAACCAGGGTTTTAAGAATTTCATGCTGATGCAGCAAAAAATGGCGTCGGGTGAAAGCCCTGCGGCTGAGATGATTAAAAGCGTTTCGCTGATCATCTCCGGCCTGCTGTTGCTGTTGCCTGGCTTCTTCACTGACTTCCTCGGCTTATTACTGCTATTGCCTCCTGTACAAAAACATCTCACCCTGAAACTGATGCCGCATTTGCGTTTCTCACGCACTCCGGGTGGTGGTTTTAGCGCGGGGGCTGGCGGTGGCTCAACGTTTGACGGTGAATATCAACGTAAAGATGATGCACCTAAACAGCTCGACGACCATGAGAATGATGATCGTCACAATCGCTAAAAATCGAAAATTTTTTTGTTTCCCCCCTTGAAGGGGGGGAGGCGCATCCCCATCTCTCAGGTCACCAGCCGATAACCCATTTTGGGCCGGCGTTACCCAAACACCGATACAGACTTTCTCAAAGGAGAGCTATCACATGAGCATTCGTCCATTACATGACCGTGTCATCGTCAAACGTAAAGAAGTTGAATCTAAATCTGCAGGCGGCATCGTTCTGACTGGCAGTGCAGCTGGTAAATCAACTCGTGGCGAAATCATCGCTGTCGGTAAAGGCCGCATCCTGGAAAACGGTAACGTGCAACCGCTGGACGTAAAAGTCGGCGACATCGTCATTTTCAACGATGGCTACGGTGTTAAGGTTGAGAAGATCGACAATGAAGAAGTGTTGATCATGGCAGAAAGCGACATCCTGGCAATTGTTGAAGCGTAATTCGCGCAAAAACTGAACGAACATAAACGAATTTAAGGAAAGTTAAGAATGGCAGCTAAAGACGTAAAATTCGGTAATGACGCTCGTGTGAAAATGCTGCGTGGCGTTAACGTACTAGCAGATGCAGTTAAAGTTACCCTCGGTCCAAAAGGCCGTAACGTGGTTCTGGATAAATCTTTCGGTGCACCGACTATCACTAAAGATGGTGTTTCAGTCGCGCGTGAAATCGAACTGGAAGACAAATTCGAGAACATGGGTGCGCAGATGGTTAAAGAAGTTGCCTCTAAAGCGAACGACGCTGCAGGCGACGGTACCACCACTGCAACTGTACTGGCTCAGTCCATCATTACTGAAGGCCTGAAAGCTGTTGCTGCAGGCATGAACCCAATGGACCTGAAGCGCGGTATCGATAAAGCCGTTATCGCCGCTGTTGAAGAACTGAAAGCTCTGTCTGTTCCTTGCTCTGACTCTAAAGCAATCGCTCAGGTTGGTACCATCTCTGCTAACTCCGACGAAACCGTGGGTCAACTTATCGCTGAAGCGATGGAAAAAGTGGGCAAAGAAGGCGTTATCACCGTTGAAGAAGGCACTGGCCTGCAAGACGAGCTGGATGTCGTTGAAGGTATGCAGTTTGACCGTGGCTACCTGTCTCCGTACTTCATCAACAAGCCAGAAACCGGTTCTATCGAGCTGGAAAGCCCGTTCATCCTGCTGGCTGACAAGAAAATCTCCAACATCCGTGAAATGCTGCCAGTTCTGGAAGCCGTTGCGAAAGCAGGCAAACCACTGCTGATCATCGCTGAAGATGTTGAAGGCGAAGCGCTGGCTACTCTGGTGGTTAACACCATGCGCGGCATCGTGAAAGTTGCTGCTGTTAAAGCACCAGGCTTCGGCGACCGTCGTAAAGCCATGCTGCAAGATATCGCTACGCTGACTGGCGGTACCGTAATCTCTGAAGAGATCGGTATGGAGCTGGAAAAAGCGACCCTGGAAGATCTGGGTACTGCTAAGCGTATCGTTATTAACAAAGACACCACGACTATCATTGATGGTAATGGCGAAGAAACTGCAATCCAGGGTCGTGTGACTCAGATTCGCCAGCAGATCGAAGAAGCAACCTCTGATTACGACCGTGAAAAACTGCAAGAGCGTGTAGCTAAACTGGCTGGCGGCGTTGCAGTAATCAAAGTCGGTGCGGCTACCGAAGTTGAAATGAAAGAGAAGAAAGCACGCGTTGAAGATGCCCTGCACGCTACCCGTGCTGCGGTTGAAGAAGGTGTGGTTGCAGGTGGTGGTGTTGCGCTGATTCGCGTAGCGTCCAAACTGTCTGAACTGCGTGGCCAGAACGAAGACCAGAACGTGGGTATTAAAGTTGCGCTGCGCGCAATGGAATCTCCACTGCGTCAGATCGTTCTGAACTGCGGCGAAGAGCCATCTGTTGTTGCTAACAATGTGAAAGCGGGTGACGGTAACTACGGTTACAACGCAGCAACTGAAGAATACGGCAACATGATCGACATGGGTATCCTGGATCCAACTAAAGTGACTCGTTCTGCTCTGCAGTACGCAGCGTCTGTAGCTGGTCTGATGATTACCACTGAGTGCATGATTACCGACATGCCAAAATCTGACGCACCTGATTTAGGCGGCGGTATGGGTGGCATGGGTGGCATGGGCGGCATGATGTAATTGCCCTAACACTCTTGTGTTAAAGGCACCGTGTTAAGAAAACCCTCAGGCAGAAATGTCTGAGGGTTTTTTCTTTTTTGTCGCAGTCTGGTATAAGGTCATACATACTGGGCGACGATGGCTCACTACACTGAATACAGCATTGATTACGGGGAACAACATGCGCATAAAAGTTTCAGCAGGAATGGCTGTGGCAGCATTGCTGCTGGCAGGTTGCAGTACCAGCAATGACCTGAGTACCGCCGGACAGAACGTTCGTTTTGTTGAGGAAAAACCAGCGAGTAACTGCCAACTGTTAGGTACGGCTACTGGTGAACAGAGCAACTGGCTGTCTGGACAGCATGGCGAAGAAGGTGGCTCTATGCGTGGTGCGGCAAACGCCCTGCGTAATAACGCTGCGGCGATGGGTGGTAACGTGCTGTATGGCGTGAGCAGCCCGACTCAAAACTTGCTGTCGAGCTTTGCTCCGACTGCCAGCCAAATGACTGGCCAAGTTTATAAGTGCCCGAACTGATTTGATGCTTTGCGGCGGGTGACGCTTCGCTTACCCACCCTACACTTAAATTTGTAGGGTGGATGAGCATAGTGGCATTCCCCGTGCATTTTTATGACTGCCGCAGTTGCAAATCCAGCGGTGTTTTGCTTGGTTCACCACCAATTTCACGTGCCAGCTTTGGCACCATATAGCCTGAAATCAACGTCAGCAGTTCACGCATAATCAATCTCGCTTCGTCGTCACTCACCATGAAATGTGCCGCGCCTTGCACTTTATCCAGCACGTGCAGGTAGTAAGGCATCACTCCTGAATCAAACAGCGCATTGCTCAAATTAGCGAGGGTCTGCGCATTATCGTTCACATCGCGCAGTAATACGCTTTGGTTAAGCAGCGTCACGCCAGCCTGGCGTAAATGATTCATGCTGGTTCTAAATTCATCCCCAATCTCATTGGCATGGTTGATATGGTTAACCAAAATGACCTGCAACCGAGAGCGAGCGATGCGTGCAACTAGCGTTTCAGTGATACGAGCCGGGATAACCACTGGCAAGCGGCTATGAATCCGTAAGCGTTTAATATGCGCAATATCTTCGATTGCAGTTATCAACCAGTCGAGCTCGTTGTCTTTCGCCATCAGCGGATCGCCACCGGAGAAGATAATCTCATCCAACTCTGGGTGCTCGCTGATGTAGGTAATGGCTGCTTGCCAGTTGCGTTTATTGCCCTGATTATCGGAGTACGGGAAATGGCGACGGAAGCAATAACGGCAGTTGACGGCACAACCGCCTTTTACCAGCAGCAATGCCCGGTTGCGGTATTTATGCAGCAGTCCTGGAACCACGCTGTGTTGTTCTTCAAGAGGATCGGTACTAAAGCCGGGTGCGGCAATAAATTCCTCTTTGGCGGTTAACACCTGGCGCAGTAATGGGTCATTCGGATTGCCTTTTTCCATGTGCGCGACAAAAGCTCGCGGTACACGCAAGGCAAAAAGTCGACGTGCATCACGTCCCGCTAACAACTCTTTGTCAGCGTTAAGCGCTAAAATATGCAGTAGTTCATCAGGATCGGTTATAACATCGGCAAGTTGCGTTAACCAATCTTCTCTGCGAGGGGGATTTAGGGTTACAATGTGTGCCATTTTTTGGCTAAGCTACCAATTAACAATTTCAGAGGGCCTTATGGCGACTTATTCTAGCAACGATTTTCGTGCCGGTCTTAAAATCATGTTCGAAGGCGAACCTTACGCAGTCGAATCCAGTGAATTCGTGAAACCAGGTAAAGGCCAGGCCTTTGCTCGCGTTAAAATGCGTCGCCTGCTGACAGGCACCCGCGTTGAGAAGACCTTCAAATCTACCGACTCCGCTGAAGGCGCAGACGTTGTCGATATGAACCTGACTTACCTCTACAACGACGGTGAGTTCTACCACTTCATGAACAACGAAACTTTCGAGCAGCTGGCTGCCGATGAGAAAGCCATTGGTGACAGCGCTAAATGGATGCTGGATCAGGCCGAGTGTATCGTGACCCTGTGGAACGGCCGTCCAATCGCCGTACAGCCACCGAACTTCGTAGAACTGGAAATCGTTGAAACGGATCCAGGTCTGAAAGGTGATACTGCTGGTACCGGCGGTAAGCCTGCAACACTGACTACCGGTGCGGTAGTTAAAGTACCTTTGTTCGTGCAGATTGGCGAAGTCATCAAAGTTGACACTCGCTCTGGCGAATACGTTTCTCGCGTTAAGTAAGCCACCCAAAATAATTCGGGTTGCAAGAAGGCGGCAAGAGAGCGACAAATTCGTCGGGAACGAATTTGACCAGCCTATGGCTGGCCTCCGGCGAGAGACAGGAGTCTCTCGTTAATCCCGATGAGCTTACTTAGGTAAGTGATAAGGGTGAGTAAACGCAACCAACGCACATGCAGCTTGAAGTATGAAGGGTATACGTGATAATTGGCGGTGAAGCGTATGACGCATTACCGCCGATTGATTGTTAAAGGCAGGGAAGATGAGATGGACCGTTTGATTAAACATTTACTTTTCATCACGTTGCTAACCACGATTCTGACTGGATGTAACGCTACCCGCGGTTTTGGCGAAGACCTAAAGCACCTCGGCGGCGCCATCGAACGCGCAGCAAACAAATAATTTCCAACACTCCTAAAAATCTGTTTTTTCCCTCAGCCAGCCATTTTTTGACTATGCTTTAACTGCTATACACAAACAATATCGTCAAAAAAGGATACGGTTATGATTAAGAAAACTATAGCAGCATTTTTTTCTCTCGTTGTGCTTTCGTCATTACTGACTGCATGTAATACGACTAAAGGAATGGGGGAAGATATTCAAGATGGTGGTCAGGCAATTTCTGGTGCAGCAACAAAAGCACAAAATTAATTTTTCTCAGGCGGTACGGTATTCATGCCGTACCGTTGTTTATTTATTATTGATGCTGTTCTATAAATAATGAAAACCGATTGTTTATACCGAGCTTCATACGGATGTTCCGTTTGTAGGTATATACCGTTTTAGTGCTAATCCCCATCTTGCTGGCAATAAAATCATTGTTGGCCTCATCGGTCCATAATTTTAATATCCGTTCTTCCCTGAGCGTGAGCAATGATGAGGTAAACTGCCGATCACGGTGAAATGGAGGGCGAGTGCTAAGCTGTGTCTGAATAGCCGCGTAAAGCTCGGGTAACGGTACTGATTTATTTAATATAGAATGTGAGCCTTGTGATATGCAATATTCTTCAATTTTTTCATGTCGCATGCTATTCAGTAGCATCAGGCGAATAGATGCACCACAGGCTGAATAAATGGATGAGAGTTGCTGGATGTTATGTAATGAGTTGGCAAAACTGGTAAAGTCAGCAATTACAAGATTTGGTCGCCACTGTATTATTTTTTCGCGAGCTAAAAGTAAATTGTCTGTTTCAGCAATAGAACATACCACATGACTATTCAGCCAGCTTTTAAAGCCTTGCCGACTATAATGGCAGCGATCCATTAACAATATTTTATGCATACTTACCGTTTGTGTAACTCACTATTACAACCTCTTCGGAATGTTCGGGGAAACATTATAATATGAAGAAAATGGTTGAAACGAATTGCGGATTTACGGGTTAATTAGCAGTCAATTCTCGGCTTAGCGCCAGAGTGTCCACTTACGTGGCAAGTAAACGTTACTGGACCTGTGGCAGCAAAGTGTCCTGGTGGCTTTTCTAAGTACTGTAGGTTGCTAGAATAACGGCCTCACCAGCCTTATGGGACGGCCCATAAGCGCTTCTTGATTCCGGGGACGGCCCCAATGACTCGAGCTGTGTATGGCCTGGTTGATTCTCGTTATTGCTGGTGTATTAGAAGTTGTATGGGCGGTTGGCCTGAAGTATACCCACGGTTTTACCCGCTTAGGGCCTAGTGTTATCACGGTGGTGGCGATGGTTGTCAGCATCGTGTTGCTGTCCTGGTCGATGAAAACATTGCCTACCGGTACGGCTTACGCCGTCTGGACGGGAATTGGTGCTGTGGGGGCTGCGACTACGGGGATCTTGCTGTTTGGCGAATCAGCAAACCTGGCCCGCATCGCGAGCCTGGGGTTGATTGTCATTGGGATTATTGGTCTTAAACTCAGCACCCACTAACTGCCTGGCTGTTTAATCCACAGTAGTTTTTCTACTGCGAAGCCCTGTTGTGTGGCGATATTTAGCATTTGCTGTTTCACCTCAGGGCTGATGGTCGGCGCGCGTGACAAGATCCACAGATAGTCTTTATCCGGCCCGCACACCAGAGCGTTTCGGTAATCTTTATCTATCGCAAGCACGTTATAGCCACCGTAAAATGGCCCAAAGAACGAGACTTTAAGTGCAGCACGGCTTGGGTCACCCGTGAAATAAGCTTTGCCAACACTTTGCTGCCACATCTGCCTTTCTGAGTTAAAACCTCTATTTATCACGCGAATACCACCATCATCCATGGTGCTGTACGTGGCGGTCACTTGCTCCAGCCCCATTTCAAATTTGTGGTCAAGTCTGGCAATTTCGTACCACCTACCGAGATATCGTTTAGCGTCAAAATTGTTAACCACTGTGGTGCCAGGTGGTGGAGTAGGGGAACTACAGGAGACGACGAGAAACGCAACTGCAAGGGTGGTGATAATCGGCCAGATGCGCATAGCAAAATCCTTGTCTGTTTTTTGCTAAGTGTAGATTGTGGCGAGAAAAATGTGCCGTGTGGACGGAAATAAATCGGCCTGCGTTGCAGGCCTGAATGTATTACTGCAATGCTTCGAGGATTGTGTACCCTGCTTTCACGCGTTCGGGGTTGGGATAACTTTTATTTGCCAGCATCACAATGCCTAGCTGTTGCTCAGGGATAAATGCCACATATGTACCAAACCCTCCGGTTGAGCCGGTTTTGTGGACCCAGGATGCCTTAACAGCAGGCGCGGGCGGTTCGATGGCGAGCGCTTTTTGCGGGGCGAGAAAGACGTTGCTCTCGCTGCCATCAATGATGGTTTTGGCATCAACCGGCCAGTTGAGCATCTCCCAACCTAAACCCTGATACATGCTGCCAATTTTCCAGTAACGCGATTGCGCAAGCTCAATTCCCTGGCGCAGCGTTTTATCACCGACCTGTTCAGGCTGCATATTAAACTGCATCCAGCTGGCCATGTCTTCAATCGTTGATTTCACTCCATAAGCTTCAGAATCCAGCATGCCTGGTGAAACGTGCACTGCCTTACCGTTACGATAACCCCATGCGTAATTTCTTTCTTCAGAGGCGGGTACTTTTATCCAGGTATGTGACAGGTTCAACGGCTGGAAAACACGTTTGGTCATCGCATCTTCAAAGTTCATTCCTGACGGTTTCACTGCCAGCGCACCGAAAAGACCAATGCTGGAGTTGGCATACAGACGAGTGCTCCCCGGCTTCCATTGTGGCTGCCAGGTCTGGTAAAAGTGGAGCAGGGAAGTCTGGTTGGTGGCGACATCAGGCACCTGCAACGGCAATCCTCCGGCGGTATAGGTGGCAAGTTGCAGCAGGGTAATCTCTTTCCAATGTTTACTGGTTAGTGCTGGCCAGTACTTGATTGCCGGATCGCTAAGTTTAATTTCACCGCGCGTGACGATATCGCCGCCCAGAACGCCGGTAAAGGTCTTACTGACTGAGCCGAGTTCAAACAATGTTTCTTTCGTCACCGGCAAATTTTGGCTGATGTCAGCTTTGCCATAAGTGAAGTAATACGGTTTCCCCTGATAAATCACAGCGACTGCCATGCCTGGAATATTCTGCTCTTTGAGCAGTGGGGTGATGACTTGATCGACTGTCTGGGTAATCTGTTTTTCGGTAAGCGTTTTTGGGGCGGCAAACGTAGAGCATGAGGCCGTGAGTACAAGCAGGCAGCAGAGCGTTTTATTCATCATTGATATTCCTCCTTAAAGTGACACTTTAGTGCGGGCCGATACAAATAAAAAGGCCTGCTCAATGGCAGGCCTTTTTGACTATCAGTGTAATTAAAGAGTGATCACACCGATAAAGGTCACCACGGTCAGAATGGCCGCAAGACCGTAGAACACCCACTTACCAGATGGCACGTGGATTTTCAGGTCATGCATCGCGTGGTGAATACGGTGTAGCCCGCACCACAGCGGCAACACAATCATCAGGAAGATGAACAGGCGGCCAATTAGGCTTTGCGAAAATGCCAGTACGCGCTCATAGCCCAACGCATCGCCCGGGAACAGACCCAGTGGCAACATAATGCCCACCAGCAACACGATTACAGGTGCGATGATAGCGCCCCACATGCCGCCTGCGCCAAACAGACCCCAGAATACCGGCTCGTCGGAGCGTTTTGGATTTGGATTAATCATGACGTCCCCTTACCAGAACAGTGCAACAAACAGAATGACGACCGTGGCGACAGCAGTCACCGCCCACAATCCTTTAATCACCGGTTCTGGTCCCATTTTCTCATCTTTAATGATGATATTGGCGGCCTTCGGTGCCAGTTCAAACCACGTTTTGGTATGCAGTAAAGCAGCCGCTAAGGTGATCAGATTGAGGATG
>DATERH010000039.1:0-6406 GCA_035271785.1 Buttiauxella sp. | reverse complement strand
TTCGAAGTCCATAAAAAAGGCCTCCCGCTTGGGGAGGCCTGTTTGTTCGTCTTCGCATTCTTTATCACACGACGAATTGCCTCCCATTCAGGGGAAGGTAAAAAAGAATGCGAAGAAAAACGGGATTAATTTCATGGTTGGGTCCTGATAAGCCGTACAGGTAACTTACTCGGTCTGTTTTCGCCCTGTCAATAAAAAACGCGCCCGGAGGCGCGTTGTAGTGATTCATAAAGCTAAAAGGTTATTCTTCTTCAACTTCTTCTGCGATAGCAACGTCTTTCACTGAACCTGCTGTGCGACGCGCTTCACCCTTGTGTTGCACTTTATTCAACTGCCGCTCCAGTTTGTTGATCAAATCGTTGATAGCCGTATACATATCATCGTGTTTGGCGCTCGCTACGAGCTGGCCGTTTGGCGTATTAATGGTGGCATCAGCCACGAAACCTTTCGGTTCTTTGGACAAAACAATGTGTGGGTTAATTAGATGAGTTTGCCACTTGTCCAGTTTAGTTAGACGGTCTGCGACGTGTTGACGAATCGCTGGGGTGATTTCCATTTGTTTGCTGGTAATGTTCATTGTCATAAAGTTACCTCTTGTCTTTCCCGTCTTGGTAACTCCAGCATACATTTCTTAATGTCAAAAAGCGTGATGCAAATCACACTATTTTGTCACTTTTTGTCAGCAAACCCTTTTTGTGAGACAGGACAGGATCTCTGTTTTTAAAGCTTGTGGAACTTAAAAATAGCGTCCATATTTGATTGGATGACCTGACGCTAAACCGTTTCAGTTTTACGTTTCAGGCAATAAAAAATGGCAGCCAAGGGCTGCCATTTGTTTTTAAAATCGATCTATCAAGTATTGCTGCTGTTGGCCGCAATAATTTTTGCAACTTTCTCGGCTTGAGCCGGCATTTGCAGTTTACGGTACGCATTTTCCATCAGTTTCAAACCATCACGTGTGGCCTGAGTATCAGGGAAATCACGCAGCATTCCTTCGACACGGTTAACTACTGCAACCCATGCGCCGCGATTAGTGTAGTATTGCGCCACGGAAAGCTCATATTTTGCTAAACGATCTTTCAGGAACACCAGTCGCTTTGTGGCATCGGTGACGTATTGGCTTTTCGGATAACCTCGAACCAGCTTAGAGAAATCTTTGAAAGCATCGCGCGCATGAGCAGGATCTCGGTCTGAACGATCTACGCCAAAGAAACCTTGTAATGCGCTATCATCCAGTGCCATGTCCGTCAGACCGCGCATGTAAAGTACGTAGTCGATGTTCGGATGGGTAGGATTTAGACGCATAAAGCGGTCAATAGCTGCCTGCGCTAGTGGCAAATCAGCATTCTTGTAGTAAGCGTAAATAAGATCTAACTGCACTTGCTGCGAGTAAGGCCCGAACGGATAACGGTTATCCAGCGCTTCCAGTTGCGTTATCGCCGCTTTAAAGTTACCGTCCTGCAACTTTTGTTGGGCAGTCGCATAAATCTCGGAAGGTGGACTATCAGGAACCTCATCCTTGGAACTGGAGCAACCAGCCAAAGCTAGGCTCAACGTGGCTGCTGCCACCAGATATTTCATACGCGTCATGACGTTTTGACTTTCCTCAGAATGTTATCCGGGAGGCTCTCAGTACCAGCTCCCGATAAAGACCAGCTACAATAGCACACTATATTAAACGGCATTGCCGTAAAACCCAACGTTAACGAAGAAGCTGTCTATGGCACAACTAGTACAACTCAACGCAACAGTGTCCGAATCTCAACTCGGTCAACGCTTAGATCAAGCTTTGGCCGAATTGTTCCCGGATTATTCACGCTCGCGTATAAAAGAATGGATTTTAGACCAGCGCGTGCTGGTTAATGGCAAAATCAGCGACAAACCGAAAGAAAAAGTGTTGGGTGGAGAAATCGTCACTATCAATGCTGAAATCGAAGAGGATGTGCGCTGGGAACCACAAGACATCCCGCTCAATATCGTTTACGAAGATGACGATATTCTGGTGATTAACAAACCGCGTGATTTCGTTGTGCATCCTGGTGCGGGTAACCCTGATGGGACCGTACTGAATGCGCTGCTGCATTACTATCCGCCGATTGCCGATGTGCCACGTGCTGGCATTGTGCATCGTCTGGATAAAGACACCACCGGCTTGATGGTTGTGGCGAAAACCGTTCCTGCGCAAACTCACCTTGTCGAGGCTTTGCAATTACGTGAAATCACACGTGAATATGAAGCGGTTGCAATCGGTCATATGACTGCTGGTGGCACGGTAGAAGAGCCAATTAGCCGTCACCCGACTAAGCGTACCCATATGTCGGTACATCCGATGGGTAAACCTGCGGTCACGCATTATCGAGTCATGGAACATTTCCGTGTGCACACGCGTCTGCGTCTGCGACTGGAAACCGGCCGTACGCACCAGATTCGCGTTCACATGGCGCATATCACTCATCCATTGGTTGGCGACCAGCTGTACGGTGGCCGTCCGCGCCCACCAAAAGGTGCCTCGGAAGAGTTTGTAAATGTGCTGCGTAAGTTTGACCGTCAGGCTCTGCATGCAACCATGTTGCGTCTTCATCACCCAATCAGCGGTATGTTGATGGAATGGCATGCGCCAATCCCTCAGGATATGGTTGAGTTGATTGAAGCACTGCGTGTTGATACAGAAATCCATAAGGACCAACTGGACTGGCTATGAGCAAATTGATCGTCCCGCATTGGCCGCTCCCCAAAGGAGTGGCTGCTTGCAGTTCGACACGTATTGGCGGCGTTAGTCAGCCGCCTTACGACTCGCTGAATCTGGGGGCTCACTGTGGTGATAACCTGGCTGATGTCGAAGAAAACCGCCGCCTGTTCTATGCTGCCGCCGAGTTACCTTCAAAACCGGTTTGGTTAGAGCAAGTGCATGGTACAGACGTGCTAAAACTTACCGGTGAGCCTTATCTGTCTAAACGCGCAGATGCCTCTTATAGCGCCACGCCGGGTACTGTTTGCGCGGTAATGACAGCTGATTGTCTGCCAGTGCTATTCTGTAATAAGGCGGGAACCGAAGTTGCGGCTGCTCATGCTGGATGGCGTGGTTTGTGCGAAGGCGTGATTGAAGAAACCGTTGCATGTTTTAAAGATGCGCCAGAAAACATTTTGGCGTGGCTTGGTCCAGCTATTGGCCCTGAAGCATTTGAAGTTGGCCCTGAAGTGCGTGAAGCGTTTATGGCTAAAGACATTCAGGCTGATAGCGCTTTTCGCCCATCAGGGGAAAAATACATTGCTGACATCTACACCTTGGCTCGCCAGCGTTTGTCTGCTTTAGGTATTAGCCATGTCTATGGTGGTGACCGTTGCACCTACAGTGAAGCGGATGATTTTTTCTCCTATCGACGCGACAGAACCACAGGTCGTATGGCAAGTTTCATTTGGCTGATATAACCTATTGAATCAAGACGATCCAGTGCGGGTAACTAAAGCTTCAAATATTTCAGGTCATTAACCTTGAATAATTGAGGGATGACCTCATTTAATCTCCAGTAGCAAATTTGACCTGTATATGGGAGGAGTTATGCGTCTGGATCGTCTTACTAATAAATTCCAGCTTGCTCTCGCCGATGCCCAATCCTTAGCTCTCGGGCACGACAACCAATTTATCGAACCTCTTCACTTGATGAGCGCACTGCTCAATCAGGAAGGCGGATCCGTACGTCCTTTGCTGACCTCAGCTGGCGTAAATGCTGGCAAGTTGCGTACCGATATTGAGCAAGCTTTAAGCCGTTTACCACAAGTTGAAGGAACGGGCGGTGACGTTCAGCCTTCGCAGGACTTGGTCCGTGCGTTAAACCTGTGCGACAAACTGGCACAAAAACGAAATGACAACTTCATTTCGTCAGAGTTATTTGTTCTGGCAGCACTTGAATCACGCGGAACATTAACTGATTTACTGAAATCAGCGGGTGCTACCACGGCAAATGTGACGGCAGCAATTGAGCAAATGCGTGGAGGCGAAAACGTGAATGATCAGGGTGCCGAAGACCAACGTCAGGCATTGAAAAAATATACTGTCGATCTGACCGAGCGAGCAGAACAGGGCAAGCTCGATCCCGTTATCGGTCGTGATGAAGAAATTCGTCGCACTATCCAGGTTTTGCAGCGCCGTACTAAAAATAACCCGGTACTCATCGGTGAGCCAGGGGTGGGTAAAACCGCCATTGTTGAAGGCCTGGCCCAGCGCATTATTAATGGCGAAGTTCCAGAAGGTCTGAAAGGTCGCCGGGTATTATCGTTGGATATGGGTTCACTGGTAGCGGGGGCGAAATACCGCGGTGAATTTGAAGAGCGTCTTAAAGGTGTGCTGAATGACCTTTCAAAACAGGAAGGTAATGTCATTCTGTTTATAGATGAATTGCATACCATGGTTGGCGCGGGTAAAGCAGATGGTGCAATGGATGCAGGCAACATGCTCAAGCCAGCTTTGGCTCGAGGTGAATTGCACTGCGTAGGTGCGACCACATTGGATGAATATCGTCAATATATTGAGAAGGACGCAGCACTTGAGCGTCGCTTCCAAAAAGTGTTTGTCGCCGAGCCTTCTGTTGAAGACACCATCGCTATTTTGCGTGGGCTGAAAGAGCGGTACGAATTGCACCACCATGTGCAAATCACCGACCCGGCCATTGTTGCGGCTGCAACTCTGTCGCATCGCTATATCTCAGACCGCCAGTTGCCGGATAAAGCCATCGACTTGATTGACGAAGCGGCTTCCAGCATTCGTATGCAGATTGATTCGAAACCAGAAGAGCTTGACCGTCTGGATCGTCGAATCATTCAGCTCAAACTGGAACAGCAGGCACTGAAGAAAGAATCTGACGAAGCCAGCCAGAAACGTCTGAGCATGCTTGAAGAAGAATTAGGACACAAAGAGCGGGAATATTCAGTACTGGAAGAAGAGTGGAAAGCTGAGAAAGCTTCACTTTCAGGTACACAGACTATCAAGGCTGAGTTGGAACAGGCAAAAATTGCGATTGAGCAGGCTCGCCGTGTGGGTGACCTTGCCAGAATGTCTGAACTGCAATATGGGAAAATTCCTGAGCTTGAGAAACAGCTGGCGGCGGCAACGCAGAGTGAAGGCAAAACCATGCGTCTGCTGCGTAACAAAGTTACCGACGTAGAAATTGCCGATGTGTTGGCGCGCTGGACGGGGATCCCTGTGGCTCGCATGCTCGAAGGTGAACGCGATAAGCTGCTGCGAATGGAACAACAACTTCATACTCGGGTTATTGGGCAGAATGAAGCGGTTGAAGCCGTATCGAACGCAATCCGCCGTAGCCGTGCGGGCTTATCTGACCCGAATCGGCCTATTGGCTCGTTCTTGTTCCTTGGGCCAACGGGCGTAGGTAAAACCGAGCTGTGTAAAGCGCTGGCAAACTTTATGTTTGATAGCGATGACGCGATGGTGCGTATTGATATGTCTGAGTTTATGGAAAAACACTCAGTCTCACGTTTGGTTGGTGCGCCCCCAGGATATGTCGGTTACGAAGAAGGTGGGTATCTGACAGAAGCCGTTCGTCGTCGTCCTTATTCTGTCATTCTGTTGGATGAAGTTGAGAAAGCACATCCGGACGTATTCAATATCTTATTGCAGGTTTTAGATGACGGGCGTCTGACCGACGGGCAGGGCAGGACAGTCGACTTCCGTAACACGGTGGTGATTATGACGTCCAACCTCGGTTCTGATTTGATTCAGGAACGTTTCGGTGAGTTGGATTATGGTCATATGAAGGACATTGTGCTCGGCGTTGTTAGCCAGAACTTCCGTCCTGAGTTCGTTAACCGTATAGATGAAGTCGTGGTGTTCCATCCTTTGGGTGAAAAACACATTGCTTCTATTGCGCAGATTCAGTTGCAGCGTTTGTATAAACGTCTTGAAGACCGTGGCTATGAAGTCACTATCACTGAAGAGGCGTTGAAGTTGCTTAGTGCGAATGGTTATGACCCGGTATATGGTGCAAGGCCTTTGAAACGCGCAATCCAGCAGCAAATTGAGAACCCGCTGGCTCAGCAAATCCTGTCAGGGGAACTGATTCCAGGAAAAACGGTGCATCTGGAAGTGAAAGATAATCATATTGTGGCAGTGCAGTAAGTCACATAAAAGAGAAAAACGAGCCCTTCGGGGCTCGTTTTTGTTTATAAACTAGCCGATAGTATGCTTTCTAACGGTGGTTTGCCTGGAAAGTGAGCGAACGATAAGTTTTTCGCATTTTAGTACTTGTCAGCTTCCAGAAAATCCCTATACTGCGCCTCCACTGACACGGCACAACGGCTTATAAACCGGCCCGTCAGCCAGATGAAAAGCGAAAATAAACGCTTGACTCTGAAAGAGGAAAGCGTAATATACGCCACCTCGAGTTAGCAA
>DATERH010000038.1:0-7207 GCA_035271785.1 Buttiauxella sp. | reverse complement strand
TCATGCCGGCGTGTTACTGCGTTATGTGCCGATGACCGCGAAACGCCTCACCGGAATTGTCTCGCGCGGTGGCTCAATTATGGCGAAATGGTGCCTGTCGCATCATCAGGAAAACTTCCTCTACGAACATTTCCGCGAAATCTGTGAAATCTGCGCGGCCTACGACGTTTCGCTCTCTTTAGGCGATGGCCTGCGCCCTGGTTCCATTCAGGATGCTAACGATGAAGCACAATTCTCTGAACTGCATACGCTGGGTGAGTTGACCAAAATTGCCTGGGAATACGACGTACAGGTGATGATAGAAGGCCCAGGGCATGTGCCGATGCAGATGATTCGTCGCAACATGACCGAAGAACTCGAGCATTGTCACGAAGCACCATTTTATACACTTGGGCCACTCACGACCGATATTGCACCGGGTTACGACCATTTCACATCAGGAATTGGCGCGGCAATGATTGGTTGGTTTGGCTGCGCGATGCTGTGTTACGTCACGCCAAAAGAGCATCTCGGTCTGCCAAACAAAGAAGATGTTAAGCAGGGACTGATTACTTACAAAATTGCGGCACACGCCGCAGACCTTGCTAAGGGTCACCCTGGTGCACAAATCCGCGATAACGCCATGTCAAAAGCACGCTTCGAGTTCCGTTGGGAAGATCAATTTAACCTGGCGCTCGATCCTTTCACTGCTCGCGCCTATCACGATGAAACGCTGCCGCAGGAATCCGGCAAAGTCGCACATTTCTGCTCGATGTGCGGACCAAAATTCTGCTCGATGAAAATCTCCCAGGAAGTGCGCGATTTTGCCGCCAAACAAGCCATTGAAGTCGGCATGGAAGATATGTCGCAGTCGTTTCGCGCAAAAGGTGGCGAAATTTACCTGCGCCAGGAGGAAGTGTAATGAACCAACCCGCATTTCCCCCTGTTCCGCAACGTCTGGGTTTGTATCCGGTAGTTGATAGTTTTGAATGGGTTCACCGTTTACTGGATGCTGGCGTGCGCACCATTCAACTGCGAATCAAAGACAAACGTGATGAAGAGGTAGAAGCTGACATATCAGCGGCCATCACTCTTGGCAGGCGATATGAAGCACGTCTGTTTATCAATGATTATTGGAAGATTGCAATAAAACACCGCGCTTACGGTGTGCATTTGGGCCAGGAAGATATGGATGTGGCAAATCTGGATGCCATCCGCGATGCGGGTTTACGCCTCGGGCTTTCTACGCATGACAACATGGAAATGGAGCGCGCCCTCGGGGCGCGCCCTTCTTACATCGCGTTGGGCCATGTCTTTCCCACCCATACCAAACTGATGTCATCTTCCCCGCAGGGACTCACGCAGCTTGCGAAACACATCAAAACGCTAGGCGATTACCCCACCGTAGCCATTGGTGGGATTAGCATTGAACGCGTTCCTTCAGTGCTCGCAACAGGCGTGGGAAGTGTTGCCGTGGTTAGTGCAATTACTCAGGCTCCTGACTGGCGAGCGGCTACCGCACAGTTACTGTCACTGGTGGGGGTTGGCGATGAATGATACTGATTTCATGCGTTACAGCCGCCAGTTACTGCTTGAAGACATCGCACTCGAAGGCCAGAAAAAGTTACTCGCCAGCAAAGTGTTAATTGTCGGCCTCGGTGGACTGGGCTCCCCAGCGGCGTTGTATCTGGCTGCAGCAGGTGTGGGCAGACTGATTCTTGCTGACGATGACATTGTGCATCTCAGCAATTTACAACGTCAGATTCTGTTTACCTCGCATGATCTCGACCAGTCTAAGTCGCAGGCTGCCCAGCGCCACCTTCAGCAACTCAATCCTGAAATTAACCTGCAAATTATCAGTGAACATCTTGAGGGAAATTTGCTGGTTAACACCGTGAGCCGCGTCGATCTGGTACTCGATTGTAGCGACAATATGGCGACGCGCCAGGCAGTCAACGCCGCCTGCGTCGCACATGGAAAACCGCTGATTTCCGCCAGCGCGGTAGGATTTGGCGGGCAACTCATGGTCCTTACGCCACCCTGGGACAATGGTTGTTATCGATGTGTCTGGCCCGATGAACACGAACCAGAACGTACCTGCCGAACAGCAGGGATTATTGGCCCAGTAGTCGGCGTGATGGGAACTTTGCAGGCACTTGAGGCCATAAAAGTTCTTAGCGGGATGGCTCCAGCTACCGGTGTTTTACGTCTTTTTGATGCCCGCCAACATAGCTGGCGTTCCCTCACCATGCAAAAGGCCAAAGAATGCCCGGTCTGCGGAGGGCAAAATGCACATTCAGTTTAACGATGAACCCATGGAATGCCCGGATAACCTGACACTGGAAAATCTGCTCAAGCAACTGTGTCTGATGAAGCCAGGGATAGCACTTGCTCTCAATCACACCATTGTGCCTCGCGAGCAATGGGAAGCGCTTTTACTGAATGATGGCGACCATATCTTACTTTTTCAGGCCATTGCTGGGGGTTAACATGCTAAAAATTGCCGATAAAACTTTCTCGTCACGCCTGTTCACTGGCACGGGAAAATTCGCCTCACCACAGATCATGGTCGAAGCGATACGCGCCTCGGGTTCTCAATTAGTCACCATGGCGATGAAACGTGTCGATTTACGTCATCATAACGATGCGATTCTCACACCTCTTCTCGAGGCTGGCGTGCAACTGCTGCCGAACACCTCTGGAGCAAAAAACGCTGAAGAAGCTATTTTTGCCGCGCAACTGGCGCGTGAGGCGTTAGGCACTCACTGGATAAAATTGGAAATTCATCCGGATGCTCGCTATCTCCTTCCTGACCCAATTGAAACACTGAAAGCAGCAGAGAAGCTGGTAAAATTAGGTTTTGTTGTTTTGCCTTATTGCGGTGCCGATCCCGTTTTGTGCAAACGGCTTGAAGAAGCAGGATGCCCCGCAGTCATGCCGCTAGGTGCACCCATTGGCTCTAATCAGGGCTTACAGACCCGCGCTTTTTTGGAGATTATTATCGACCAGGCTCGCGTTCCGGTAGTGGTTGACGCAGGGATCGGTGCGCCTAGCCATGCCACCGAAGCGCTGGAAATGGGCGCTTCCGCGGTGCTGGTGAATACTGCGATTGCTGTGGCGCGTAATCCAGTACAGATGGCTCATGCTTTCCGCCTCGCCGTTGAAGCAGGCGCGATAGCGGTTCAGTCTGGTTTAGGGCCACGCCACCAGCAGGCACAAGCGTCCAGCCCGTTAACCCAGTTTCTGCAATTCAGCCAGGAGGGCGAGTAATGACCCGAACCTTCACTGACCGCTGGCGTGAACTGGATTGGGATGACATCACTTTGCGCATCAACAGCAAAACGGCGCTTGATGTAGAGCGAGCGTTGAGCAGTCACAAAATAACCCGCGATGACCTAATGGCACTGCTTTCTCCCGCAGCCAGCCATTATCTCGAACCCCTCGCGCAGCAGGCCCAGCAATTAACTCGCCAACGCTTTGGCAACACCGTGAGTTTTTACATACCGCTTTATCTCTCGAATCTATGCGCCAACGACTGCACGTACTGTGGTTTTTCGATGAGTAACAAGCTCAAACGTAAAACACTGGATGAGCAAGAGATTGAACGAGAGTGCGAGGCGATTCGCATACTGGGTTTTGAGCATTTGCTGCTGGTGACCGGTGAGCACCAGACTAAAGTGGGAATGGACTATTTTCGTCAGCATCTTCCTGCAATTCGCCGACAGTTCAGCTCGCTACAAATGGAAGTACAACCGCTGGAAGAGCAAGAGTACGCCGAACTGAAAATGCTCGGGCTGGATGGTGTCATGGTTTATCAGGAAACCTACCACCAGGCGGTATACGCCCAGCATCATCTACGTGGCAACAAACAGGATTTCTTCTGGCGCCTGGAAACACCCGATAGGCTGGGTCGTGCCGGGATAGACAAAATCGGTCTTGGTGCGTTGATTGGCCTGGCCGATAGTTGGCGTACCGACTGTTTTATGGTGGCTGAGCACTTGCTGTGGCTACAAAAAAACTACTGGCAAAGCCGTTATTCGATTTCATTTCCACGTTTACGTCCCTGTGCGGGCGGCATTGAGCCAGCATCAATTATGACCGAAAGCCAATTGGTGCAGGTGATATGCGCGTTTCGTCTGCTGTCGCCCGATGTGGAGCTTTCACTTTCTACGCGCGAATCGCCCTGGTTCCGTGACCATATGATTCCGCTCGCTATTAATAACGTCAGCGCATTTTCTAAAACGCAACCAGGCGGTTATGCCGATAATCATCCCGAGCTTGAACAGTTTGCGCCGCATGATGGACGCACACCGATGGAAGTCGCAGACGCCTTAACACGTTCTGGCTTGCAACCAGTCTGGAAGGATTGGGACAGTTTTCTGGGAAGAACCTCGTTTTAGTGAGTCAAGATAACGTCAAGGGAAACGCGATATGTAACCGGTTTCAGCTCATACGAGTTTCTTTTGTGATACCTCACACACAATCATCGTAAAGCGGTTGTTGTACCGAGGCGTCACGGATAATTATCTGTATATCTAACGGACACTGAGAGCAGATCTATGAAGAATATCGTTTTGTGTTGTGCAGCGGGTATGTCGACTAGCATTTTGGTCCAACGTATGAAAGATGCCGCTCAGAAGAAAGGTATTGAAGTCTCTATAAAGGCAGTGCCGGTTGCCGAATTCAAAGACAATATCGACACCGCCGATATTGTGCTGTTAGGCCCACAAGTTAAATACGAACACGCAAAACTCCAGGCGATTGCAGAACCAATGGGTAAAACTGTGGCTGTTATCGACATGATGGATTACGGCATGATGAAAGGTGATGTCGTACTGGAAAAAGCCTTGAAAATGATGGAGTCATAATACGTGGAAGATTTAGAAACGATTATCATGGAATTGTTGGTTAATGCGGGCAGCGCACGCAGCCAGGCACTGACAGCTCTGCAAATGGCACGTAAAGGTGATTTCGCAGCAGCCCAACAAGCGATGGAAGAATCTCGTGAGTTTGTGAAACATGCACACAAAATTCAGACCCAGCTTATCGGGTTAGATGAAGGCACTGGCAAACTGCCCGTTAACTTGATTACTGTGCATTCGCAAGATCACCTGATGAATGCGATGGTGATTCAGGATTTAGCCGAAGACATGATTGAACTGTACCGTCGCATGCCTTTAGCTAACTGATTTTTTTAGTTTCTTTCTGTTTTAAAACTTCAAATTTTAGGCATAAAAAAACCGCTCTTTCGAGCGGTTTTTGTTTTTGGCGACGCTAACGATTAATCGTTATCGCTACCGCCCAGATTACCTGCATTCAGCAATTCTGCCAGGCTGGCAGTTGCATCAGCTGCGGTGACCTGAGGTACAACAGGCGCTTCGCCCGCTGCACGACGGCGCATACGATCCTGGTGATACGCATAACCCGTACCAGCCGGGATCAAACGACCCACGATAACGTTCTCTTTCAGGCCGCGCAGTTCGTCACGTTTACCCGCAACAGCTGCTTCGGTAAGCACACGAGTTGTCTCCTGGAACGATGCCGCGGAGATGAAGGACTCGGTTGCCAGAGAGGCTTTGGTGATACCCAGCAGATCACGTGTGAAGGTCACGTTAATCTTGCCGTTCGCTTCCAGTTCGCGGTTAGCGATCTTGACGCGAGAGTATTCAGCCTGCTCACCTTCCAGGAAGTCAGAACCACCAGAGCTAACGATAGTTGCTTTACGCAACATCTGACGCACGATGACTTCGATGTGTTTATCGTTAATCTTAACGCCTTGCAGACGATAAACTTCCTGCACTTCGTTGGTGATATAACGAGTAACAGCATACACGCCACGCAGACGCAGGATGTCATGCGGAGATTCTGGACCATCGGAAACAACGTCACCACGTTCAACACGTTCGCCTTCGAACACGTTCAACTGACGCCATTTTGGAATCATCTCTTCGTAAGCATCGCTGCCGTCGAGTGGAGAGATAACCAGACGGCGTTTGCCTTTGGTTTCTTTACCGAACGAGATGATACCGCTGATTTCAGCAAGGATCGCAGGCTCTTTCGGACGACGTGCTTCGAACAGGTCAGCAACGCGTGGCAGACCACCGGTAATATCTTTAGTACCGCTGGATTCCTGAGGAATACGCGCCAGAGCGTCACCCGCACTGATCTGAATGCCATCTTCCAACTGAACAATTGCTTTACCTGGCAGGAAGTACTGCGCAGACATATCAGTACCAGGAATCAGTACGTCATTGCCTTGAGCATCAACAATTTTCAGTGCTGGACGCAAGTCTTTACCACCCGCGGTACGTTCTGCAGAGTCCAGAACAACCAGAGATGAAAGACCTGTCAGTTCGTCAGTCTGACGAGTAATGGACTGGCCATCGATCATGTCAGTAAAGCGGATGAAACCACTTACTTCGGAAACGACTGGCATGGTGTGCGGATCCCAGTTTGCTACGGTCTCGCCCGCTGCAATCTGCTCGCCATCACCTTTGCCCATTACCGCACCGTAAGGAACTTTATAGCTCTCTTTAGTACGACCGAATTCATCGATCAGTTTCAGTTCAGTGTTACGAGAAGTCACTACCAGTTTACCGGCAGAGTTCACAACAGACTTCGCGTTGCTGAGCTTGATGCTACCTTTGTTCTTAACCTGAATGCTGGATTCAGCAGCAGAACGAGATGCAGCACCACCGATGTGGAACGTACGCATCGTCAGCTGAGTACCTGGTTCACCGATGGACTGTGCCGCGATAACCCCGATAGCTTCACCTTTGTTGATGATGTGGCCACGAGCCAGGTCACGACCATAGCAGTGTGCACATACGCCAAAGTCAGTTGCGCAACCTACAACGGAACGTACTTTCACGCTATCAACAGAGTTAACTTCTAACAGGTCACACCATTGCTCATTCAGCAGGGTGTTACGTGCTACCAGGATATCTGCAGTACCAGGTTTCAGCACGTCTTCAGCCGTTACACGACCCAATACGCGATCACGCAGTGGTTCTTTAACGTCGCCGCCTTCGATAACCGGAGTCATCGTGATACCTTCGAGGGTGCCACAATCGTCTTCAGTAACAACCAGATCCTGTGCAACGTCAACCAGACGACGCGTCAGATAACCGGAGTTCGCAGTTTTCAGTGCGGTATCCGCCAGACCTTTACGAGCACCGTGCGTGGAGATGAAGTACTGGAGTACGTTCAGACCTTCACGGAAGTTCGC
>DATERH010000037.1:0-4606 GCA_035271785.1 Buttiauxella sp. | reverse complement strand
CATCAAGCAAGAAGACGTTCATGTTAAAGGCCACGCGGTAGAATGCCGTATCAACGCCGAAGACCCGAACACCTTCCTGCCAAGCCCAGGCAAAATCACGCGCTTCCATGCGCCAGGTGGTTTTGGTGTGCGTTGGGAATCACACATTTACGCCGGTTACACCGTACCGCCGTATTATGATTCCATGATTGGCAAACTGATCTGCTACGGCGAAACGCGCGAAGTCGCGATTTCTCGTATGAAAAATGCGTTGGCTGAGTTAATCATCGATGGCATCAAAACCAACGTTGATTTGCAGACTCGCATCATGAACGATGAAAACTTCCAGCACGGTGGAACTAACATCCACTATCTGGAGAAGAAACTGGGCCTTCAGGACTAAGTTTTCTCAAGTTTCATCGCTAAAAGGTCGGTTCTCCGGCCTTTTTCTTTTTTGATCTCCATCCCACCACTATGCGATACAATCGCCATTTTCCGCTAACTCAAGGGACAATAATGGACGCGCGTTTTGTTCAGGCCAATAAAGAAGCCCGCTGGGCGCTTTGGCTAACCCTTCTCTATCTTGCAGCATGGTTAGTGGCTGCTTACTTACCAGGTAATGAAATCGGCCCAACTGGCCTACCGCATTGGTTTGAAATGGCCTGCTTGCTGGTACCTTTGCTGTTCATTTTACTGTGCTGGGCAATGGTGAAATTTATCTTCCGTGATATTCCTTTGGAGGATGATCATGCAGCTTGAAGTCATACTGCCGCTGGTAGCTTATCTGGTGGTGGTTTTTGGTATTTCGATGTATGCCATGAAACGACGTACTACCGGGAATTTCCTCAACGAATATTTCCTTGGCAGCCGTTCAATGGGCGGATTCGTGCTGGCGATGACACTCACCGCGACTTACATCAGCGCCAGTTCGTTTATCGGCGGGCCAGGAGCGGCATATAAATATGGGCTCGGTTGGGTTCTGCTGGCGATGATTCAGCTTCCTGCTGTGTGGCTGTCTCTGGGTATTCTGGGCAAAAAGTTCGCCATTCTTGCGCGGCGCTATAATGCGGTGACGTTGAATGACATGTTGTTTGCCCGTTATCAAAGCCGCCTGCTGGTGTGGTTGGCAAGTCTTAGCCTGTTAGTCGCTTTTGTTGGCGCAATGACCGTGCAGTTCATCGGTGGTGCGCGTCTGCTGGAGACAGCCGCGGGTATTCCTTACGAAACGGGATTGCTGATTTTTGGCATCAGTATCGCGCTTTACACTGCATTTGGTGGCTTCCGTGCCAGCGTTCTCAATGACGCGATGCAAGGAATGGTGATGCTGGTGGGGACGATTTTGCTGTTAATTGGCATCGTTCACGCGGCGGGTGGATTACACAGTGCGGTTGATAAGCTCCAGCATATCGACCCTAAGCTTGTTTCCCCACAGGGTGCGGAGAACATCCTTTCACCGACGTTTATGACCTCATTCTGGGTACTGGTCTGTTTCGGGGTGATTGGCTTGCCTCACACCGCAGTGCGTTGCATCTCTTATAAAGACAGCAAAGCCGTACACCGTGGCATTATTCTCGGCACGATTGTGGTCGCCATTCTCATGCTCGGTATGCACCTGGCGGGGGCATTAGGCCGCGCGGTAATACCTGATTTGAAAGTACCCGACTTGGTTATCCCAACGTTGATGGTCACGGTGTTACCACCAATCGCTGCGGGGATCTTCCTTGCGGCCCCCATGGCGGCAATTATGTCGACAATTAATGCCCAGTTACTGCAATCATCAGCGACGATCGTCAAAGATCTTTATCTGAATATGCGCCCGGAACAGATCCACAACGAAAAGCGCCTGAAAAGAATGTCATCGGTGATAACGCTGATTCTGGGCGCGTTGCTGCTACTTGCCGCATGGCGTCCACCAGAGATGATTATCTGGCTGAATTTACTGGCATTTGGTGGACTTGAAGCGGTATTCCTGTGGCCGCTGGTGCTGGGCCTGTATTGGGAACGCGCCAATGCTGCAGGTGCGCTGAGCGCGATGATTGTTGGTGGCGGGCTGTATGCGGTGCTGGCGAGCTTCAAAATTCAGTTGCTGGGCTTCCACCCTATTGTGCCATCCTTATTACTAAGTTTGCTGGCGTTCCTGGTGGGCAACCGTTTCGGTCAGCCGCTACCTGTTCCAGCACTCGTTTCAACTACTGATAAATAAAGAGTTTCGCTATGCCATGGATTCAACTGAAAATTAATACCTCTGGCGGAAACGCTGAAGAACTCGGCGATGCGCTGATCGAAAGCGGTGCGGTTTCCGTTACCTTTCAGGACACCCATGACACACCGGTGTTCGAGCCATTACCTGGCGAAACCCGCTTATGGGGCGATACCGATGTTATTGGCCTGTACGATGCAGAGACAGACATGGAGGAAGTGGTCGCAATCCTCGAAAACTGCCCCCTTCTGAGCGTGGGTTTCCTGCATAAAATCGAACAACTGGAAGACAAAGACTGGGAACGCGAATGGATGGATAACTTCCACCCGATGCGTTTTGGTCAACGCCTGTGGATTTGTCCAAGCTGGCGTGATGTTCCCGATGCGACTGCGGTGAACGTGATGCTGGATCCAGGCCTTGCGTTTGGAACCGGGACTCACCCAACCACATCTTTATGCCTGGAATGGCTTGATGGCCTGGATCTGACGGGTAAAACGGTAATCGATTTCGGTTGTGGCTCAGGTATTCTTGCGATTGCTGCGCTGAAACTGGGTGCAGTCAAAGCAATTGGTATTGATATCGATCCGCAAGCTATTCAGGCCAGCCGTGATAACGCAGAACGCAACGGTGTTTCTGAGCTTCTGGAACTGTATTTACCTCAAGACCAGCCAGAAGCCATGAGCGCCGATGTCGTGGTCGCAAACATCCTGGCAGGCCCTTTACGTGAGTTAGCACCGTTAATCAGCGTGCTGCCGGTCCAGGGCGGTTTTCTGGGGCTTTCTGGCGTTCTTGCGAGCCAGGCGGAAGGTGTTTGTGAAGCGTATCAGGGCAAATTCACGTTGGATCCCGTAGCCGAAAAAGAAGAATGGTGCCGCATTACCGGTATCAAACGCTAAATATTTCCCCCTAAAGTGGCCTGATGGCCACTTTTATTAAACAGTGACTCCTAAATTCAATACACCTGCCATTTTTTCACCTTTCTCCTGCTGACCAAGTTTTATAATGCGCCGCTTCAACGTGTCAGTTAAACGACATTATTTCATAAAATTTATCAGGGAATGGATCAATGAAAACCACTTTGCGCACTTTGGCAGTTCTCACGATGGGTATGCTTCCTGCTTTAGCCATGGCCTCTCACTGGAGTTATGAGGGTGAAGGTTCGCCTGAGCACTGGAGCGAGCTCAGCCAAGAGAATCAGCTCTGTAAGCAGGGTATGAATCAGTCACCGATTGATATCAACGATACCCTTAAAGCACACGTTAACCCGCTCAAAACTCATTACGTTGACTCTCCGGCCACCATCATTAACAACGGTCATACGATTCAGGCAGGTTTTGCGGCGAATGCACACGATAGCGTGCTCATTGATGGCGTTTCTTTCCAGCTCCAGCAGCTCCATTTCCACGCGCCAAGTGAAAACACGCTTCATGGCAAACATTACGCTATGGAAATGCATCTGGTGCACAAGAACGCCGACGGCGAGCTTGCCGTGGTCGCAGTGATGTTTGAAATCGGAGCGGCAAATAGCGAATTGAGCAAACTTTGGCAGGCGATGCCCGCTAAGGCTGAAGCGTCTGGCGAGCTTAAGCAGAAAATTGATATCAACAAACTGTTGCCGACCGATCTGACCCACTATCGTTTTAGCGGCTCCCTCACCACGCCACCGTGTTCAGAAGGTGTCCGTTGGTTGGTAATGAAACACTCAATTACCCTTTCTGAGCAACAATTGAAACAATTTACCTCAGTTATGCATCACGATAATAACCGCCCTGTTCAGCCACTACATGGCCGTATTGTTGTCGAATAAATCACCTGCCAACGGGGTTTTCACCCCGTTTTCGCCTATATTTTGCGTGGTTTATGTCAGTTTTTCACCACAGAAAAACGAGATTTCACTCACATAAAAATGCATAAATTGGTGAACAATGCAGCAATTTATCTCGTGACAGCCCCTCAAATTGGCGAAGATCACCCCTCAGTTTCACAAAAATCAAAAAGAGCATAAATAAATCAAAATACGATAAGAAATTGATAATTATGATTAATTTACTCTTTCGTTTATTACGTATGCGGATTCATTGATCTAAGACAGCTGATTGTTCAAAGTTTGGCCTTTCATCTCAGGTCAAAAATGCGTAATATACGCCGCCTTGCAGGCAAGTATGGTCATTTCTTAACTCATGCGCATTGGACAACACCAGCTCAGAAATCGACTGATTGCAGCGCCTATGGCTGGCATCACTGACAGACCATTCAGGACACTGTGTTACGAGATGGGGGCCGGGTTAACTGTTTCCGAGATGATGTCCTCTAACCCTGAAGTTTGGGCGAGTGATAAGTCACGTTTACGGATGGTGCACGTGAATGAACCGGGTATCCGCACCGTGCAAATTGCCGGTAGTGATCCTGACGAGATGGCAGAGGCCG
>DATERH010000036.1:0-4251 GCA_035271785.1 Buttiauxella sp. | reverse complement strand
CACGGCTCACGCCAAGCTGCTGAGAGATAAATTTATCGAGTCGCATTAAAATATTGCCTGTTTCATAGAGGTGCCAGCATGAAGGCTACTGACGGGGCATTTAGCCCGCTTTTTGAGGCCAATACCCTAAATAATTCGAGTAGCAGGTAGACGGCAAGGGAACAAATTCCCGGGAGCTTACTTAAGTAAGTGACTGGGATTTGAGAGTGCAGCCAACACCCCTGCGGCTCGAAGTATGACGGGTATAATAATTTGCCTGTTAATTAGTTGCCCAGTATAGCGGGATAGAAAAGTCTCTCAAGGTAAAACATTTCCCGTGGCATAATTGCTACGCTATTTTCCATAAACCTTGAGTTCAGATGTCTTTTACCTTACGCCCTTACCAACAAGAAGCAGTGGACGCCACCCTGCACTATTTTCGCAAACACATCACGCCTGCGGTGATTGTGCTGCCGACGGGGGCTGGGAAAAGTCTGGTCATTGCCGAACTCGCCCGCGTGGCGCGTGGGCGCGTATTAGTACTCGCGCATGTCAAAGAATTGGTTGCACAAAACCACGCTAAATATTGCGCACTGGGGCTGGAAGCCGACATTTTTGCAGCAGGTCTGCAACGCAAAGAGAGCCACGGAAAAGTGGTTTTCGGCAGCGTACAGTCGGTGGCGCGTAATCTTGAGCAGTTCAAAGGCGAGTTTTCATTATTGATTGTCGATGAATGCCACCGCATCGGCGACGCCGACGACAGTCAGTATCAGCAAATCCTTGCCCATTTACGCACCGCAAATCCGAAGCTGCGCCTGTTAGGACTGACCGCCACACCTTATCGTCTGGGCAAAGGCTGGATTTATCATTTTCACTATCACGGTATGGTTCGTGGCAATGAAACCGCCCTGTTCCGTGACTGTATTTACGAATTGCCGCTGCGCTACATGATTAAACACGGCTACTTAACGCCTCCCGAACGGCTGGATATGCCGGTCGTGCAGTACGATTTTAGTCGCCTGCAGTCACAATCCAACGGCTTATTTAGCGAAGCGGATCTTAACCGCGAACTGAAGCAGCAAAAGCGTATTACGCCGCATATCATCAGCCAGATAGTTGAGTTCGCAGCCGACCGGTGCGGCGTGATGATTTTTGCCGCAACGGTTGAACATGCGAAAGAAGTCACCGCCCTGCTGCCCGCAACCGATGCCGCACTCATCACCGCCGATACTCCCGGCCCGGCGCGCGATACATTAATAGAGGCATTCAAAAACCAGCAATTCCGTTTCCTGGTCAACGTTTCGGTACTCACCACCGGCTTTGACGCACCGCATGTCGATTTGATTGCGATTTTGCGTCCGACCGAGTCCGTGAGCCTGTATCAGCAAATTGTTGGGCGTGGATTGCGTCTGGCCCCGGGGAAAAAAGATTGCCTGATTTTGGATTATGCGGGAAATCCCCATGACCTGTTCACACCTGAAGTCGGCGCGGCGAAAGGCAAAAGTGACAATGTGCCCGTTCAGGTCTTTTGCCCTTCATGCGGTTTCGCCAACACCTTTTGGGGTAAGACCACCAGCGACGGCACATTGATTGAGCACTTTGGCCGCCGCTGCCAGGGTTGGTTTGAAGACGACGACGGCACGCGTGAACAGTGCGACTACCGTTTCCGCTTTAAAAATTGCCCGCAATGCAACGCCGAGAATGATATCGCAGCCCGTCGCTGCCACCAGTGCGATCAGGTTCTGGTCGATCCCGACGATATGCTAAAAGCCGCGTTGAAATTAAAAGACGCGCTGGTGCTGCGCTGTGGCGGGATGACGCTGCAACACGGCGGCGATGAAAAAGGCGAGTGGCTGAAGATTACCTATTTTGATGAAGATGGTGCGGATGTCAGCGAGCGGTTCCGCCTGCAAACGCCCGCCCAGCGCATGGCCTTCGAGCAGTTGTTTATCCGGCCACACAGCCGCGCACCTGGCGTACCGCTGCGTTGGATAAACGCGGCGGATGTGGTCGCGCAGCAATCAGCACTTCGTCACCCGGATTTTGTCGTTGCCCGCAAGAACGGTAACTTCTGGAACGTGCGGGAAAAGGTATTTGATTATGAAGGCCGCTTCCGCCGTGCCAACGAATTGCGCGGCTATTCCCATTAGCATTCGAGTTGCAGGACAAAAGACTTCAGTCTTTTGAACAGCGCTAGCGCTGGCCCAAACGGGGCGAGGCTTCGCCGAGTAACGCGGCCAGGACGCTCACCCCGGGAGCTTACTTGAGTAAGTGACTGGCCCCCCCCCCCGCAGCTTGAAGGATTATGGGGATAAAGGTTCTTTTCATTGAAGCCCAGGCCAAATATGGCTATAATCCCGCCCGCTTTTGCATCCGCAAAGCAGGAAACTTACCTGTTGCTGGGTCGCCTGTAACAGGATTATTTAAAAGAGAAACAGTTAATGTTTACTATCAATGCAGTAGAACGCAAAGAGCAGGGCAAGGGTGCGAGCCGCCGCCTGCGTGCAGCTAACAAATTCCCGGCAATCATCTATGGTGGTTCCGAAGCTGCGATCGCAATCGAACTGGATCACGACAACGTAATGAACCTGCAAGCTAAACCAGGTTTCTACGAAGAAGTTCTGACTCTGGTTGTAGACGGTAAAGAAGTTAAAGCTAAAGTTCAGGCTGTTCAGCGTCACCCGTTCAAGCCAAAACTGAACCACATCGACTTCGTTCGCGCTTAATCGCGAATTTAGTTCGAAAAAAAACCCGCTTCGGCGGGTTTTTTTATGGCTATTTACCAGAACTCCGGCGCTGCAACTGATCGCGCAGGTTCGGCGGCGTACCTTTAATGGTCAGCGTATCGGTCGCAGGATCCCAGTAAATGCGCTCGCCTAATAACATCGCATCAAAGCTAATCGTTAACCCACCACCGCTCCCGGCGAATTTGGTTAATTGACGCAACGTGCTACGGTCAGCCGGGAAACTCTCTTCCAGCTCATAGCCTTTATCAGCGGTGAATTCCTTGAAGTTTTTATCATCCACGGCCCAGGGTAACTCATCGGCAAGGGAAGAAAGCGCAATCTCTTCTCCCGCCTGGAGTTGCTCGTTGCAGTATGCATAAACCTGCTGGCGTGCGGCCTGACGCTCGTTTTTATCCAGCTGCGCTTCGTTAGTGAAATCATCTAACGCCTGTAACAGACCTTTGTTTTGCGCTTTGGCGTTCAAACCTTCGCTGGCACCCAAGAAGTCCATAAAGAAATCGGCAACTTTGCGCCCTACTCGCCCTTTCAGGAAAGTCAGGTAACGGGTGGACTCCGGGTTGGTTTCCCATTCGGTCAAATCAATACGCGCCACGATATCTGCGTGGTTGATGTCCAGGTGATGCGTGGAGCTGATATCCAGCTCTTCGTTGACACGCATGCTGCTTAAATTATTCAGCACCGCCACCAACAAATACTCCACAGCCAAATAGCGGTATTGGCAAAACAGCACGATGCCGCCATCAGCAAAAGGATATTTCGCCAGTTCATCACGCAAGCGACCAGTGGCAGCACGGCTGAACGCCAGGAAATCCTCTTCGCCTTTACGCTGCGAGCGCAACGCTTGCGCTAATTCACTCTCCTCGCTGAACAGACCATATGCTTTATTCTTTGCACTGTAGACGCGGTGCAATTCGGCCATCATTTCTTCTACGGCACCGTTCGTTGCCAACAGAGAATCGCGCAGCACAACTTCAAGTGTCTGTTCGCCGCGCTTGATCAACTGGTGTAAGGCAATCTGGTTGATATCCAGACTCATGATAAACTCTCCTTTTAGACTCGGCGGTATTCAACCATTGCCGGAAGCCTTACGCAACATCCCCTAAATAATTCAAGAAAAATAGGTCTTCCTACGGTAAGATAACGCCCTTTCCTGAATCTAAATGATTGTTAATTTATGCCACAAATATCCCGTTATAGTGACGAACGCGTCGAAGAACTGTTGAGTGAACTGGCAAGCGTGCTGGAAAAGCACCAAACGCCAACCGATCTTTCCCTGATGGTACTGGGAAATATGGTCACCAACCTGATTAATACCAGCGTAGCTTCTGCCCAGCGCCGCTCGCTGGCTCGCTCATTCGCTGAGGCGTTACAAGCCTCCGTGAGCGAAGACAAAGCTCATTAAGGGATTGTAGCTATACGTTATGGTGACTAACCGTCAGCGCTACCGCGAAAAAGTTTCCCAGATGGTCAGTTGGGGACATTGGTTCGCCTTGTTTAATATCCTGCTGGCAACGCTGCTGGGTAG
>DATERH010000035.1:0-21935 GCA_035271785.1 Buttiauxella sp. | reverse complement strand
GCTAAGATGGTGCCGATGGAAAAAACTCTGACGGAGTTTGGTGCTGATATTCAGTGGGATGGCTATGCACAGATGTACACCATCGTTAAAGATGGTGCGTTTGTGAAAGTAAAACCCAATACCAAATCGGCGATAGTGAATGGCAAAAAATTACAGCTACAAGTGCCGATTATCTTCAAAAATAAGAAGGCATATATTTCTGAAGGCTTTATTAACGAGGTCTTCCAGTCTGGTTTGGATCAAACTTTCGCAGTCGAGAAAAAGCCGCATCCACTTAATTCATTAACCGCAGATGAAATATCAAAAGCGGTGTCGATTATTCAGGCCGCTCCGGACTTTAAAACCGGGACGCGTTTTACTGAAATATCCCTGCACGAGCCACCGAAAGACCAGGTTTGGCAGTTCGTGATGAGTGGCCAGGCGGTGACCGCACCTCGTCAGGCGGATGTGATTATGCTCGACGGGATTCATATCGTTGAAGGTGTGGTGGATTTAGACGCCGGTAAAGTCGTGTCATGGACCCCGATTGAAGGCGCACATGGCATGGTCTTGATCGATGATTTCTTCAGCGTGCAGAGCATTATCAACGGCAGCAAAGAGTACGCTGAAGCGCTGAAAAAACATGGTGTCGACGACCCAACCAAAGTGATTACCACCCCGCTGACGGTGGGCTTCTTTGATGGTAAAGACGGCCTGGAACATAACCAGCGCCTGCTTAAAGTGGTGAGTTATCTTGATACGGGTGATGGCAACTACTGGGCGCATCCGATTGAAAACCTTGTCGCCGTGGTTGATCTTGAGCAGAAGAAAATCATCAAGATTGAAGAAGGCCAGGTGATCCCTGTGCCGATGAATCCGCGTCCGTTTGATGGACGTGACCGCGTAGCGCCGACGGTTAAGCCGTTAGAAATTGTTGAGCCAGAAGGCAAAAACTACACCATTACCGGCGATACCATTCACTGGCAGAACTGGGATTTCCACCTGCGCCTGAACTCCCGCGTCGGGCCGATTCTTTCGACCGTGACTTATAACGACAACGGCAACAAACGCAAAGTGATGTACGAAGGGTCTCTCGGCGGCATGATTGTCCCTTATGGCGACCCTGACGTTGGCTGGTATTTCAAAGCTTACCTGGATGCGGGTGATTACGGCATGGGTACGCTGACATCCCCTCTTGCTCGTGGCAAAGATGCACCAGTGAATGCGGTATTGCTGGATGAAACTATCGCTGATTACACCGGGAAACCGACCACCATCCCACACGCGATCGCGGTATTTGAACGCTACGCAGGGCCTGAATATAAACATCAGGAAATGGGGCAACCGAATATCAGTACCGAACGCCGGGAATTGGTGGTGCGTTGGGTCAGTACCGTGGGTAACTACGATTACATCTTCGACTGGGTATTCCACCAGAACGGCACCATTGGCATTGATGCTGGCGCAACCGGTATTGAAGCGGTGAAAGGTGTGAAAGCCAAAACCATGCACGATGAAACCGCCAAAGACGACACCAAATACGGCACGCTTATCGACCACAATATTGTTGGCACCACGCACCAACACATCTACAACTTCCGCCTGGATATGGATGTCGATGGTGAGAACAACAAACTGGTCGCACTCGACCCGGAAGTAAAACCGAACACCGCTGGCGGCCCGCGTACCAGTACTATGCAAATCAACCAGCACGATATTAGTACTGAGCAGGAAGCGGCACAGAAGTTTGACCCAGGTACCATTCGTCTACTGAGTAACACCAGTAAAGAGAACAAAATGGGCAATCCAGTTTCGTACCAAATCATCCCGTTTGCAGGCGGCACGCATCCGGTGGCGTCCGGCGCGAAGTTCGCCCCGGATGAGTGGATTTACAACCGACTGAGTTTTATGGATAAGCAACTGTGGGTGACACGTTACAACCCTGAAGAACGTTATCCGGAAGGCAAATACCCGAACCGTTCGGCGCACGACACCGGTCTTGGCCAGTACAGCAAAGATAATCAGACGCTGGATAATCAGGATGATGTGGTCTGGATGACAACCGGCACCACCCACGTCGCCCGCGCCGAGGAGTGGCCAATCATGCCAACGGAATGGGTTCACACTCTGCTGAAACCGTGGAACTTCTTTAACGAGACGCCAACGCTGAATCTGGCGGGGAAAAAAGAGCAGAAGTAACAGTCAGATGACGTAGCACTTATCCACCCTACGATAACCGAGTTAATAGGTTTGTAGGGCGGATAAGCGCAAACGTCATCCCCCTTATTCCCCGGATAAATAGTGCACTGCAAGCCAAACTGTTGGGGTATTCGCATCCGTCCACTCCACACGGTGACGGCAGTTGGCAGGAATATTGACAAAATCACCGGGATAAAGAATCCGTATCTGCGCTTCTTGTTCAAAGCGTAAACCGGCAGAACCTTGCAAAACTATCACCCATTCGCATTCTGCCTGGCAGTACCAGGTTTCTGGAGGCGTGGACTGTCCTGTAGAAATGATTCTTTCAATTTTCACGCCAGGTGCGTTTAGCAATGCATCGATTGTTTCCGCCTCCTGGAGCACCGCTGCATCGGGAAAATGTTTAAACAGATTATCCACTCTTTCAGCCCCTCTTTGTGCCCATCACCGCATTAAGCGTAGCGAAAATTCTTCATTTCCCGGACACCCAATTGATAGGATTAGCTCGTTTGCTTGCGGGTGATTTGACCCGCCAACTAAAATCGTAAACCTAACATTACACCACTTGTAACCTACATTTGACGGACTCCCTGCAATCCCTTAATCTGCGCGGCACAATGTCGTTATAACAAGCGTAAATTCAGAGGGAAGCGTGAAGAATCGCACTCTTGGCAGTATCTTTATCGTCGCAGGGACCACAATTGGCGCAGGAATGCTGGCAATGCCGCTGGCTTCAGCTGGCGTGGGTTTTGGCGTAACGTTGCTTTTGTTGGTCGGCCTTTGGGGGCTGATGTGCTACACCGCGCTGTTGCTGGTGGAGGTTTATCAACATGTTTCCGCTGATACCGGCCTTGGCACTCTCGCCCGCCGTTATCTTGGCAAACCGGGGCAGTGGGTAACGGGTTTTAGCATGTTATTCCTGATGTACGCGTTGACTGCGGCGTATATCAGCGGTGCAGGTGAACTGCTGTCAGCCAGTCTCAGCCAATGGTTCGCAACCAAGATATCTGTCACTACCGGCGTATTGCTGTTCACTATTGTTGCCGGGGGTATTGTTTGTATCGGCACACATATGGTGGATATGTTCAACCGCGTGTTATTCAGCGCCAAGATTATTATGTTGGTCGTGATGCTGGCGTTGATGATGCCGCATATCCATCACACTAATCTGCTGACGTTGCCGCTGGAAAAAGGCTTAGCACTTTCTGCTATCCCGGTGATTTTCACCTCGTTTGGTTTCCATGGCAGCGTGCCAAGCATTGTCAGTTATCTGGACGGGAATCTGCGTAAGTTGCGTTGGGTGTTTATCATCGGCAGCGCAATTCCGTTAGTTGCCTATATTTTCTGGCAAATCGCGACGTTGGGTGCGATTGACTCTGGCGTATTCAGCGGGTTATTAGCCAATCATTCTGGTCTGAATGGTTTATTGCAGGCGGTTCGTCAAGTGGTGGCCTCACCGCATGTTGAGCTGGCGGTTCACCTGTTTGCAGATCTTGCGTTGGCGACGTCATTTTTAGGAGTGTCGTTGGGGTTGTTTGATTACCTGAGCGATTTATTCAACCGTAGCCGCAAAGCCTCTGGCCGGATGCAAACAGGGCTAATGACCTTTGTGCCTCCGCTGGTCTTCGCCCTGTTCTATCCGCAAGGTTTTGTGATGGCGTTGGGGTATGCCGGTGTGGCTCTGGCGATTTTGGCGCTGATCATCCCTTCACTGTTAGTCTGGAAAAGCCGTGAGCTGCAAACCGAGTCGGTTTACCGTGTCGCTGGCGGCAAACCGCTGTTGATTTTAGTCTTCGCCTGCGGGATTGCGGTGATTGTTATTCAGGCGCTGATTGCCACGGGTGCGTTGCCAGAAGTGGGTTAATCCCCACTCCATCGTTGCTACGGATACAGTCGTTGCTACGGATAGGTAATCCCTGGTGGATTAACCTCAGACGTAGCAACTTCTTCGCCCTTTTCTCCCCATCTGTCCAGCACTTGCTGGTATTCACCACGTTTTGCCGCACCATCCAGTGCCGCTTGCAGCGCATAAACCAGCCCATTGCCTTTTTTAGTGGTGGTGGCAACATAGGCTTTTTTCGGCCCCAACCCGACAACCCGCGTGGTCCCGGTGAGCGCAGCTTTATAGGCTGCCACACTTTGCGGGCCGAAAGTGGCATCCGCACGCCCTGCCTGAATATACAAATTGCCAGATGCGTCATCAGTCAGATAAATCGGTTGTGCAGCTTTACGCCCTTCACGTTCATTTATTTCATTCCAACCCAACAGGATTTTTTCCTGATTAGTGCCAGAACCTAAAATAATACGTAACCCTGCGACGTCTGCTGGCCCACTGATTTTTTGAATCGGGCTGTCAGATTTCACCGCAAATGCCAGCGAATCAACGCGATAAGTCGCGAAATCGAATTTCGTTTTACGCTGCTCGGTCACGGCAATATTCACCAGTGCCACATCGTAGCGGCCAGAGGTAATCCCCAAAGGCCAATCCTCCCAGGCGGTCGGCACCAGTTTGAGTTTTAGCCCTAAACTGTCGGCCAGCAAACGTGCAATATCAGGATCACTGCCGATCCTGGTGCGGTTATCACTCGCCAGCAGCGCCAGCGGCGGCGAGTTGAGCGCAGAGATAGCCACCGTTAGCGTTCCCGGCTCCACAAACGTATAGTCCTGTGGAATTTTGCTGATAGCCTGCGGGTCTTTCACTGTATGGATAGGTTGTTCATTCGCCTTGAGATCCAGATTTCCCTGTGCATACAGCGTGGAACTCATCATCAATAGCGCCAGTGGGACAAATTTCATGCCTGCTCCTTAAGAAAGAACCTTAGATAAAAACTGACGCGTTCGTGAATGTTGCGGATGGTTAAGCACCTCATCGCTGCTACCTTGCTCAACAATTTTCCCGTCCACCATAAACACCACGTTATCCGCCACTTCCCGGGCAAAACCGATTTCGTGCGTCACCACCACCAGCGTGGTACCCGAACGGGCTAATTTCTTAATCACATCCAGCACTTCCCCCACCAGCTCCGGGTCGAGTGCAGAAGTCGGCTCATCGAATAGCATCACCCGTGGACGCAATGCCAGTGCACGAGCAATAGCAATACGCTGCTGTTGCCCACCGGAAAGATGGCGTGACCAGGCATCCGCTTTATTGCGCAGCCCGACGACATCCAGCAATTCATAAGCTTGCTCAATCGCCTGTTTACGATTGAGCTGTTTGTGGGCTATCGGTGCTTCAATCAGGTTTTCCAGCACCGTGAGATGCGGGAACAAGTTAAAGTTCTGGAACACATAGCCTACGTTCACGCGCTGGCGCAGGATCTCCTTTTCCTTCAGTTCATATAGTTTGTCCCCCGCCTGGCGATAGCCAATGTAATCGCCATCAATCTGGATAAAGCCTTCATCAACGCGCTCAAGATGATTAATGGCGCGTAGCAAAGTGGATTTACCGGAGCCAGAAGGCCCCAGAATAACCGTCACCGAGCCAGGTTCCAGATCAAGCGAGATGTTATCCAACGCTTTATGGCGGCCAAAATATTTGCTGACACCGGTAATCGAGATATGCCCCGTCTGGCCGTTTGGATTATGGGATAGGGACATGAACGACCTCCTGAGTTTGCAGAACGGGATGACGTGAAGATGGATGACGAGCATAACTTTGTTGATTAATCGCCGAGCGTCTTTCACTGCGCGCCAGCCAACGTTCAACCAGATGCTGAATGAGTGACAGCACGCTGGTGATAACCAGATACCAGACTGCGCCCACCATCAGTAACGGAATCACTTCCTGCGTGCGGTTGTAGATCATCTGAATGGTGTAGAACAGCTCCGGCATCGCCAGCACGTAAACCATCGACGTCCCTTTCGCGAGGCTGATAATTTCATTAAAACCAGACGGTAAAATAGTGCGTAAAGCCTGCGGTAAAATTATGCGTACGGTACGTCGCCAGGCGGGTAAACCTAATGCCGCTGCCGCTTCATATTGCCCATGATCAACACCTAAAAAACCGCCACGAATAATCTCAGCGGTATAGGCGCTTTGTACCAGCGTCAGCCCCACCACGGCGGTAGAAAACTGCCCCAGCACATTTATGGTTTGGTAGCTTCCCCAGCTAAATTGCGTAAACGGAATACCAATCGAAAGCGTGTCGTACAGATACGAGAAGTTATAAAGAATGATCAACACCACAATCAGCGGCAGCGAGCGGAACAGCCAGATATACCCCCAGGCCAGGCTATTGAGCAACCAGGAGGAGGACAACCTTGCCAGCGCCAGCAAACCGCCAAATATCACACTCAGTATCGTGCCAATCAGGGTCAACAATAAGGTTTGCACCAACCCTTCCAGGATGACGGGGTCGAAGAACCAGCGAGCAAATACGCTCCACTCCCAGCGCGGGTTAAACGCCACTGACTGGATAACAATTGCCAGCACAAATAGTGCGACAACAGCACCCAGCGTGCGTAGCGGATATCGCGCCGGAACCACTTTAATGGTTGATGGTGTAGTCATCATGATTCCTCAGGCCGTTTTCAGACGTGCAACGGTAAGCTGTTTGGTAAAGCGCAGACGCCCGTCAAACGGTGCCACGCTGTACTCTTCCCGGTCGCGGTAAATATCGAATTGCGGTTGATAATCAAGACTCAAATACAACTTCACCGCTTCTGGCTGGCGAAAACCGGTGGTCAGGTAAATGTGGCTGTAACCGGCAAATTTCGCGCGGCTTTCCAGTTCACGCATTATCCGCTGAGCAAGTCCTTGTTGACGCAATTCAGGGTGAGTCCAGATACGTTTGACCTCTGCAGTCTGCTCATCGAAAGGTTTATATGCCCCCGTGGCAATGATTTCCCCGTCACGCTCCAGCACAATGAATAACCCTTGCGGCGGCAGATACCATTCGGTTAGCTCTACTTCGGCATCACGGGAAAAGTAATCCCCATAACGCGCTTCATACTCACCAAACAGCCCGCTGATAATCGGCTGAAGCTCGGGGGCTTCCGGTGAAACATCTCGGAATTGTTCGCGCATGTTCAGCTCCTTAATCGCCAAGGCCGGCTGGGTTAATTTCGGATGCTGGGATTTGTTCCACGCCTTCCCCCCATCGGTTCAGGACTTTGTTGTAATCGCCGTTCTTGATGACGCCATTGAGCGCGGTTTGCACCGATTCGACGAGGCCGCTATCTTTTTTCAGGGTTACAGCGATATGTGCCGCTTTTGGCCAGCCACCATCCACCGTGCCGACTAATTGGGTTTTCTGCGTTAGAGCGGCTTTCCAGGCACCGGTGACATTCGGGCCAAAGAAGGCATCAGCACGGCCAGACTGCAACGCCAGGGTTTGTGCGGCATCATCTTTGGTGTAAACCGGCGTGAAGGGTTTAAGCCCCTTTTTCAGGTTCTCTTCGTTCCACGACAGCAAGATAGATTCCTGGTTTGTTCCTGAGCCGACGATAATGCGTAGCCCGGCGATATCTTCAGCTTTCTCAAGCTTCTTAATCGAACTGTCAGATTTCACGTAGAAGCCGAGGGAGTCTTTACGGTAGGTCGCAAAGTCGAATTTCTGTTTGCGATCTTTAGTGACGGTGATATTGCTGATGGCCGCATCGTATTTGCCCGATGTCACGCCAAGCGGCCAGTCTTCCCATGAAGTGGGTACCACGTTGAGCTCAAGCCCGAGGCTGTCCGCAACCAGACGCGCGATATCCACCTCGCTGCCGAGCAGTGTTTTGTTATCTTCAGCAAACACCGTTAAAGGTGGTGAATTGAGAGCCGCTACCGCGACGGTGAATTTACCGGGAACCGCAAAGCGATAATCTTTTGGTAGTTGTGCAACCGCCGCTGGATTGACTACGGTATTAATCGGCGTTTTATTGGCTTCCAGGCTTACGCCCGTGCCATTAATGGTGACGTCTTGCGCCCAGCTTGCTGTAGATGCAGATGAAACAGCCAGAGCAATGGCAAGAATTAACGATTGTTTTTTCATAGCAGGTGTTCTCTCTTTTTTTATGTGGTTTGCGCCAATGTTGTCGGATGTCGCTACGCTAATCCGACCTACAGAACCCGTTTGACCTTGTAGAGTGGATAAGCGAAACGTCATCCACCGTTTGTTCCGGGTTACGAAAATTGATTCACGGGATCTGCCAACCCCAAACTTTCCCGTAATGTCGTGCCTGGATATTCTTTGCGGAATAAGCCCCGCGCTTGCAGCACCGGAACCACTTCATCAACAAAACGTGGGAAGGTATCAGGCGTACCGCCCTGAATGATGAAACCGTCTGCGGCGTGGCTTTCGAACCACTGCTGTAATCCATCCGCCACTTGCTGGGCGGTGCCAGCAAAACGTGGACGCGGTGATGCTGCTTCCAGTGCCACCTGGCGCAGTGTCAGGTTATGTTCGTGAGCATTACGTTTGATTTCATCGGTAGTACTACGGAAGCTGTTCTGCCCCAGCTCACCGATATCCGGGAATGGTGCATCTAGCGGGTATTGGCTGAAATCGTGATGTTCAAAATAGCGGCCAAGGTAATTCAGTGCGTCAGATATCGACACCAGTGCAGCAGTGGTTTGATACTGGTTTTCTACGTCATCAGCATCTTTGCCGACAATCACACTGACGCCCTGGAATATTTTTAAATCATCTGCACGGCGGCCATGGTTTTCCAGTTGCCCTTTTACATCCCGATAAAAATGCTGCGCTTCTTCAAGCGTATCGTGATGGGTAAAAATAGCGTCGGCATGGTGCGCGGCTAATTTTTTACCGTCATCAGAGGCACCTGCCTGGAATACAATCGGCCTGCCTTGTGGTGTGCGGGAAATATTAAGTGGCCCGGCGACTTTAAAGAAATCACCCTGATGATTCAGCGTGTGTAACTTTGTTGGATCAAAGAATTGCCCGCTGGCTTTATCCCGCGTAAATGCATCTTCTTCCCAGGAATCCCATAATCCTTTCACCACATCCAGATATTCATCAGCGATGCGGTAACGCAACGCATGTTCCGGGTGTTGGTCACGGGAGAAGTTCTTAGCTGAACCTTCCAGCGGTGAAGTCACCACGTTCCAGCCCGCGCGTCCTTTGCTTAAATGGTCAAGGCTTGCGAACTGGCGCGCCACAGTGAACGGCTCGCTATAGGATGTCGACAACGTACCGACCAGCCCTAAATGGGTGGTGACGCTGGCTAACGCCGATAGCACCGTGAGTGGCTCAAAGCGATTTAAAAAGTGCGGAATAGATTTTTCATTAATATATAAACCATCAGCGACAAACAAAAAGTCCAGTTTGCCCTGCTCGGCTTTTAAAGCGGTCTGTTTGACAAAATCAAAATTAATACTGGCATCGGCAATAGCGGCTGGGTGTCGCCATGCGGACATATTTCCTGAAGCACCATGTAAGATTGTTCCAAGGCGCAGTTGTCGATTATCAGACATATTCTATCCTCATTTTCAGGGTGCACGCATCCTGGGGAGTTGACCCCTGCGTATTAGAAATAATTAGATTTCCAGCAAGGCTTTTTCCGCAAGCGTGGCGAAATAGCGTGCTGCATCTTCAATTAATGCTTCATCCGGGTTAAAGGCCGAATGATGTAATCCATAAATACTATTACTGCCTATGCTGACAAACGCACCGGGAATGGTTTGCAAATAAACAGCAAAGTCTTCGCCGCCCATATGCAATTCGGAGGTTTGTGTCTGGTAGCCCGCATCTTTTGCGGCTTGCATCGCAAATGCCGCCCATTTTTCATCGTTATTCAATGTGATTGGCCCGTTAAACCATTCCACCTCAATTTGTGCGCCAAACGCACTGGCTAAACCGACTGCAATATCACTGATACGTTTCTCGACCTGTTGCTGAATATCGTCACGATGGGTGCGCACCGTGCCTTCGAGTTCGACACTTTCAGGCAACACATTCCAGGTATTTCCCCCTTGTATGCGTGTGACACTCACCACCACCGAATCCAGAGTATCAATGTTGCGGCTGGCGATAGTTTGCAATGCCAACACCAACTGACTGGCAATCACGATGGCGTCAGTACCTTCTTGCGGACGGGCGGCATGAGCACCTTTGCCCCGTACCCGTAACACAAAACGGTCGACGTTGGCATAGAATGCGCCACCTCTGGTGGCAAAAGTGCCCACTGGTAAGCCAGGCTCGTTATGCATGCCAAAAATAGCGGACACGTTTTCTAATGCTCCGGCCTTAATCAGTGCTTTAGCGCCAGTGAAGTTTTCTTCCGCCGGTTGAAACAACAAACGAACGCGCCCGGGTAAGTGCGCCTCACGCTCTTTTAATAGCAGGGCAGCCCCAAGTATCACGCTGCTGTGAATATCATGCCCGCAGGCATGCATCACGCCTTCGCGTTGTGAACTAAACGGTACGCCGCTGGTTTCCTGTATGGGTAGCGCGTCTATATCTGCACGCAACGCAATCACCTTTTCCCCTTGGCCAACTTCAGCCACCACTCCCGTTGCAAGCGAGTATGGCAACAGCCGTAATCCGCTCGTTTCCAGCCAGTGACGGATGCGCGTGGTGGTCGCGACTTCCTGCCCGGATAACTCCGGGTGCTGGTGCAACTCACGCCGCCAGTCGATTAGCTGTTGTTTGAATGTCACGGGTGCGAGTGTCATTGACTTCCCCTTACCAGGCTTCATGTTCGGCGGCAAAATCAGATACCGATTTTATTTGTTGAACGCCTGCCAACAAACGCAGCGACTGATAACGTGCCGCGGGGTCAGCAATAGGGGTATCAATAATGAATTCGTCGATGCCAAATTCCTGGCGTAATGCCGCAAGCCCGGAATTAACCGTCTCGGCGGTGCCTTTGAGCAGCAAAGGTTCGCGACGTTCGATCCGTTTGATGGCACTGCCCGCCTGGCGAGCAAATGCGTGAGCCTGCTCTTCGCTCGCAACACTGACTCGCTGGCTGTTTTCCAGCTCAACACTCCAGATTTCCACCAGATTTGCCAGTTCAGCCGCTTTTTCAGCATCCTGCGCGACAATCACCTGCACGGCCACCACCGTGTCGCGCTGACTTTTACTGCTCCAGGCCGTGAGCACCTGGCGCATCAAGCTTTTATCGCCATTCAGGTGGGCGGCATACACAAAGTTCCAGTCAAGGCTTGCGGCAAGGACTGCACTTTCGAGGCTTGCGCCCAGCAAAAAGCGATCGGCACTGCGTACAGGAACCGGCGTGGCACGTAAGATTTCTTTGTCGTCGGGTGTATCTTCCTCAGGTGTAGCAGGCAAAGAAAGCCAGTGATCCAGTTCAGTGAGTTTGTCGGCAAACGAGGTTTTATCCTGCCCACCGCGCTGTAATGCTTGGGTAGACAGTGGCAAACCGCCAGGCGCCTTCCCTATGCCAAGGTCAACACGACCCGGCGCAAGGTTTGCCAACAAATTAAAGTTTTCGGCCACTTTGTAAGGGCTGTAGTGTTGCAGCATCACCCCACCCGATCCGATACGAATGCGGTGGGTTTGCCCGGCAATCCAGGCAATCAACAGCTCCGGTGACGGGCTTGCCAGCCGCGAGGTGTTGTGGTGCTCGGCAATCCAGAAGCGGTGATAACCCCAGGCTTCTGCTTGTTGTGCCAGATGCAGCGTGTGTTTCAGGGCGTCGCCAGGCGTATCGTCCTTCGCGACAGGGATTTTATCCAACAGGCTGATTCGATAAGACATGCCACAAACTCGTGTTGATTAACATGCCTTCATTAATAGGGATTCCGGCTACCTGAGTGAAACAATTAATTTACATTTGGTTATCCAGTTTCTGGATAAGCCGCTTTTTATTACGCAGAAAAGGTCATAAATGGTCTATTTTGATGTTTACGAATCTTAAAAGGTCTTTAATAACCCATCAAATATCTCACAGACCAAATATGAGCTATTTTTATTAAAAAAAGACAATAAAGCTCACTCATGATACATTTTTGCATCACAAGCTCACCTTTAAACTTTTTCATGCTTAAATTGAGAGAAAGGGGTCAAAAATGAACTACGACACGACCACGCTTGCCGACAAACTCCACGCCATGGGTGAACTCCTGAATGACGTTAAAAAGGCGGTGATTCTGCGGGCGCAGGAATCCGATCTCACCTTTGACGAGCACGTCATTACTGAATCCGCGCAACTCGGGCAACAGTTGAACCAGCGCCGCAAAGAGCTCGACATCGATCTCGCTACGCTCGAGTTGCAAACCGGTGTCTCCGCATCAACGCTAAAACGCCTGTTTAAAGATCCGGAGCAGGTGAAATTTGGCTCGGTATTGCGGGTGGCGGATGCATTAGGTGTGAAGCTATGCGCCGCCGTGTAGAAGTGTGGTTGTACGGCGAGCCGGTTGGCGAGTTGCGCCAGGACGATAGCGGCTTTGTCTTTAGCTATCGCGCAGATTACATCGGACCGCCGTTGTCGCTCAGTTTGCCGGTGCGTGCTGGCCACTTTCAAAGCCCGACGCTGCCGCCCTTTTTCGCATCGTTAGCGCCAGAAGGCTGGTTGAAAATGCGCTACAGCCAATTACAGCAGCGCGACGAGCACGACCTGCTGGGGATGCTTATCGACAACGGTAAAAACCTGATTGGTGCGGTACAACTGGTCAACATGCAGGAGGATTAACCATGCGATGCCACATACTTTTGACGCAGCTTACGCAGGCCAAAGAGCGAGAATCGGGTTATTCAGCCAAAGGCCTGAAACAGCTGACCGGTTCCGGCAAAGTGAACCCGCAGCTCGGCTTTACGCGCAATGAATTTATCCACGAATTGCCCAAAGCCCAGCGCGGGATGTGCATTTCGGGTTATCAGCCCAAACTGCAAATGGTGGTGCGCGACGGCGAGTTTGCGGTGGTGGAACATCAGGGCGAATACATTCTTAAACCGTCACCGGCTGAATTTCCGCACCTGGCGGAAAACGAACACGCCACTATGCGGCTTATGGCGCGCCTGGGTTTTGATGTCCCTCCAAATGGCCTGGTGAGTTTTGCGCCGGAGGCCAACGAACCGCGCGAGCTGGCCTTCGTGATTCGCCGGTTCGACCGTGATATTCAAACCGGCGCGGCGATTCACCAGGAACAGCTGGACGCCGCGATGAACGTCGGCGAAAAGTACGGTAAAACCGGCGGCGACGGCAAACAGTACGTCAGCTATCAACAGCTGGCCGAATTTCTGACCCAGCATGTCAACAGTAACCTGGCGTTCAAAATCGACCTGTTTCGCCGTATCGCCTACGCGTACTTATTGGGTAACAACGATATGCATCTGCGCAATTTCGGGCTGATTCACCCGCGCATCGGCGAACCAACGCTGTCGCCGGTTTATGATTTTGTCTCGGTTGCGCCCTATCCGGCCATTTTTAGCTCGGGATTTATGGCGTTGCCACTGCTGCGCTGTGAAGAAGGCGACCGCGAATTATCGCCGGGTTTTAAAACCGCATACGGCGAATATCTGGGAATGGATTTCCGGGAACTCGGGTTGGCGATGGGGTTGACCGAAAAGCTGATCGTCAAATTGCTGGGTGATTTGCAAAAAGAGAGCCGCATTGTGGACGAGGTTTACTGTGATTCGTTTATGCCGGTAGCAGACGTAGAAGCAACGCTGCGTTGTTATTATCAGCGATTGGACCGATTGATGCGGCTGGATGAGGTGGAGTTGTAATTAAGGGAACATGTCGGATGTCGCTCACGCTAATCCGACCGACTGTTTTGATGTTGTAGGGTGGATAAGCGCATGCTTCATCCACCCTATTCACATCACAAATATCAGAATGTTTCCCAATTCTCGTTTGATTCGCCGACAACGGCTTTACGGGCGGTCGTCGGAGCAAGCGTCAATTTCGGTTCAACACTTCGGGCCTGAGCTTTCACGTCTTGGTTAATACGAAACACGGAAACAGCTTGGGTCAGACGGCTGGCCTGCTCTTCCAGTGCTGAAGCGGCTGCGGCAGACTCCTCCACTAACGAGGCGTTTTGCTGCGTTACACGGTCCATTTCAGAAACTGCCAGCCCAACCTGGTCGATACCACGGCTTTGCTCGTCGGATGCTGAGGCAATTTCACCCATGATGTCGGTCACACGGGTTACCGCATTGACAATTTCATCCATGGTTTCGCCAGCACTTTCAACCAGCGTAGAACCGGTATCCACTTTACTGACGGAATCTTCGATCAAGCCTTTGATCTCTTTGGCTGCCTGCGCACTGCGCTGTGCCAGGTTACGCACTTCACCGGCCACTACCGCAAAACCACGTCCTTGCTCACCCGCACGTGCTGCTTCAACGGCGGCATTAAGTGCAAGGATGTTAGTCTGGAAGGCAATACCGTCAATTACGCTAGTAATATCAGCAATTTTCTTGGAGCTGCTGGCGATGTCATTCATGGTGCGCACCACGTTATCCACCACTTTGCCGCCCTTCTGCGCGGTTTCGGAAGCACTCAACGCCAGTTGGCTTGCCTGACGCGCATTTTCCGCATTCTGTTTCACAGTAGCAGTCAGCTCTTCCATGCTGGCGGCAGTTTCTTCAAGCGATGCGGCCTGCTGCTCAGTACGGGAGGAGAGATCGTTGTTACCGACGGAGATTTCGCTGGCACCGCTATAAATTGCGTTCGCGCCGTTACGGACATCACTCACCGTGCTCATCAACTCAGACTGCATATGGCTCAGGCTGGCGGCCAGTTGGCCCATCTCATTGGTGCCTTCCACATCAATCGGGCGCACCAGATCGCCGTTGGCAATATGGCGAATACTTTCAATCAGGCGATGCAGTGGTTCAAGCAAGGTTTTCTTGATACCCAGCCAGACGGTGATAATCGCCGCTACAACCAGTAGCATAATCACGACGATTATCCAAACAGCCTGCGAGTAAGACTGGTTATTGTCGTCTACCGCTTGTTGATACAGATGGCCATTCTGTTGCAGGTAATCGAGGTATGCTTTCTCAAAACCGTCCTGGTATTTTTGCGTTGGTTGGTCGAAGAATTCGTTAATTTTCCCCGTACCCAGCAATTGAATCAGCTCAGCAAGCGCGCCGTGGTAAATAACGTAATTGCGCTTGATTTCATTAATGGATTCTTCGCTGTGGAGTGAGTCGTGTGGTAAGGCTTCATATGCAGTCCACTCCTTTTCAGCCTGTTTTAACGACTGGCTGGCGATAAGCATCAACTCATTTACTGTCGAGCCACTACCAATATTATTGGTGTCCATCATATGACGGATGCCTGCACGGTTTAGCGTGTTACGGGTTTGCAGTAATGCTACCCAGCTACCGTTGAGCGTGGATTGCTGCTCGCGAATCGTTTGCAGCGCGATAAAGCTTTCTTTGTCGTTTTTCAGCACGTTGAAGAACAACCCGCTAGACGTCATTTGTAAGACACCAAATAAACCCAGCACAAAGAGAAGACTGGTTACTACTTTTATGCGATTTAACATGCTATTTCATTCTCATGACAACAGAAGCATAAAGTTTCGGCAGTTACGGGTAAAACTTTATGCTTCATTGCACAGAAATAACGAAATTAACTCCGCTCAATATCTTTTGCCGCCTGATCCAGCGTATCGATGATTTTGTACAGCGTCTCTTTGGGTAAATCACTTTGCCCAAGTTTGGTATTCAGCGCCATTTTGAAATTGTGGATAGCACGCTGTATTTCCGGGATACGGCGGTTATCACCCAGAACGCCTAACGACTCGAGTTTAGCGATGACATGACCGAGGGGGGCTTGTTGCAGTGCAAGTTCAGCATGCCCTTCTTCAGTCAGCATCCATGCCTTTTTACTACTGTCGCTTTGCGCAGGAGTAATCAATCCCATCTCTTCAAGCAATGAGAGGTTCGGGTAGATAATCCCCGGGCTTGGGACATATTCACCTTTTGCGATGGCCTCGATAGATTTGATCAACTCATAACCGTGCGCGGTGCTGTCTGAGAGGAAATGCAGGATCAGCAGACGAATGTCGTTGGCATCAAAAAGGCGTTCACGGCGCATGCGGCCTTTACCTTCCATGCCGCCGTGTTCGTGATGACCATGACCACCGTGCAAACCGTGTCTTTCGTGACGTTCATGTTTGGCACAAAGCCGATGGTGAAGATGATGGATTCTCATATTCGACTCCTTATTTGTTATGCCAGTAAGCCACCGCGCGCACGTAATCAGCGTCCAGACCGTGAGTTTCCAGCAGTACATCACTCAATTGTTTTACCTCGCGACCTTCTCCGGTTACCCAAACAAAATAGTCGCGCGGGGGGAATTCAATCTGGCTTACGTGTTTAGCGATAGCGCCGGTATTTAGTCTGTGAATGTGTGCGTGTTTAAACTCACTCAAATAATCGAGACATAGAGCATGTTGGCTGTTAACCAGCACCGTAGGGATAATATGTTCTGGCAGCGACAACAGACGACGGCGAACGGCAGGTAAACCACTTTCGTCGCAGATATATAGCTGGAATGAGTAATCGGTCGGTACAACCAGCGATCCCCGTGGCCCACCAATCAGTAATGTGTCGCCAACAGCGGCATTTTCAGCCCACAGACTGGCAACGCCACCATCGTGAATGTAGAAATCCAGCGTGAGCTCATTCCGCATGGCGTCAAAAGCCAGCGGTGTGTAATCACGGGAGATTGGACGAGGTCCTTCACCCCAGACAATTCCGTCGTCAGTGACTGACGGGCGGATGAACTCACCGCCTTCTGGCGGAAAGAACACTTTCACATGGTCATCAAATCCCCGCGAGGTGAAGCCCGCTAATTCTGGACCGCTAAAGACAATGCGATAAAAACAACCCGCAACGGTCTCTTTGCTTTTGACAGTTAACTGACGGAATTTGATGTCATTTTTTACACGTTGCGGAAGATTAGGTTTGGTTTGTAATGTCATTGGGTTCTCATCTTTGAATGCATAAGATATATCATAGATATGTTTTATCACATGGAAATGAGACTGTCTTTATCAATTTTTGCCGTTAAGCAAGGAATGAGTGGGTGAATTTATATTCGAAATTGTTAACGCGCTTCACGGATCGCAAATTGACAAACCCTTACCAAGCGGTGCTTCCAATTCATTGCCAGCAGTGCCTACACTGCAAGTGGCAGCAATTGCCAGGTCACACTCCATTCACCATTAACAGACCAGGAGGTTTGCAATGTTTCCTGAGTACCGTGAATTGATTAACGAACTAAAATCCGCCAACCCGCGTTTCCACAGCTTGTTTGACAAGCACAATCAACTCGATGATGAAATTTTACGCAAGGGAGGGCCGCAAGGGACGGGATACAACGAAAAAGTCGTACAGATGAAAAAAGAGAAGTTGCGGCTAAAAGATGAGTTGTATCAGATGTTGAAGAATGCCAGTCAGTAGATGCGTTTTCAGGAAGGGGAAACTCCCCTTCCTTTGTTGTTTAAACTGCTGCCACGATATCGCTCTCCAACCGCTTTGAATCGGTCATGTCATTCATAACCCATCCCGTTTAAAAACGAATTAAAACAGTGAAAACATCAACGCGACTGGGAAGCTCATCGGCCAGGTTGCCCCCACCAGCACAGAGCTTAACAGCTTAATTCGTTTCTTATCATGAGCCAAAAACCATGTGATAAGTGCAGTTATTAACGCCATTACTGCATAAAAAACCAACATATCCTGATAAAGAGTCATTTTTATTAATTTGTTGTCTGGAAAATCTGGCGCAAAATATGCTCTTTTTTTTGATTTAGATCAAGTTTTGACAATCATTTACGTCCACTACCCGCCTCGTTTGTTCGTACAGAAAAGTGGTGCGGTTCCCGACATTCCCGACGAAGCTGAATAACCGACAAGAGAAAACCCTGTATGGCGCTTCGTTGAAACGCATAAACGGTTACGCATCGTTAAGCACAAGCGTCATCCTTCTCATAAGCAGCAGAAATTTATGATAAAGACTAATTTTTCCTTATTCATTACCTGGAGTTTAAATAACAACTATCTTTAGTACAGAACTCTAGTTATCTTTAGTAAAGATAGTTGTTATCTGATTGAGGTCATTATGTTTCTTAATTACTTTGCCCTGGGTGTACTTATTTTCGTCTTTCTCGTTATTTTCTACGGGATCATTATCCTGCACGATATTCCTTACCTTATTGCTAAGGCTCGTAACCATCCCCACGCCGATGCAATTCATGTCGCCGGTTGGGTGAGCTTGTTTACCTTGCATGTTATATGGCCTTTCTTATGGATTTGGGCCACCCTTTATCGACCAGAACGAGGCTGGGGAATGCAACAGAACCCAGACGTAACACTGGCTTCGTTACAGCAAAGGGTCTCTGACCTGGAGCTAAAGTTAGGCGAAAATAAAACAACTCCATCGGAGTAATATCATGGATTTACTGATTATTCTGACATATGTCGCTTTCGCATGGTCAATTTTCAAAATATTTAAAATACCCGTTAATAAATGGACAGTGCCAACTGCTGCTTTGGGTGGGGTGTTTTTAATCGGTGCACTTATTTTATTAATGAACTACAACCACCCTTATACTTTTCTGGCGCAAAAAGCAGTTATCTCCATTCCGATTACTCCACAAGTAACGGGGATTGTGAGTGAGGTTACCGACAAACAAAATACAATGATTAAAAAAGGAGAAGTCCTGTTTAAATTAGACCCCACTCGTTATCAAACGCGGGTCGACAGGCTTCAGGCTGATTTAACTACTGAAATTCACAGCACCGAGTCGCTCAAATCACAACTTGATGCTGCCGTTGCCAACACAACCCGTGTTTCCGCAGAACGCGATAGATTATTTAAGGATTACCAACGTTACCTTCAGGGCAGTAAAGCACGGGTCAACCCCTTCTCTGAAAGTGATATTGATAACGCCCGGCAAAACTATCTGGCTCAGGATGCATTGGTAAAAGGTTCGATTGCCGAGCAGGCACAAATCAAAAGCCAATTAGATAGCATGGTCAATGGTGAGCAATCCGCGATTGTTAGCTTGCGTGCCCAGCTTGCGGAAGCCAAATATAACCTTGATCAAACGATTATCCGTGCCCCTAGTGACGGTTACGTGACTCAAGTGCTTATCCGCCCAGGTACGTATGCGGCCGCGTTGCCGTTGCGCCCAGTGATGGTATTTATCCCTAAACAGAAACGTCAGATAGTCGCGCAGTTTAGGCAAAACTCGCTGTTACGTTTGAAAGCGGGAGATGAAGCAGAAGTGGTGTTTAATGCGCTTCCTGGACAAGTTTATACAGGGAAACTCACCTCAGTTCTCCCGGTTGTGCCTGGTGGTAGCTATCAAGCTCAAGGTGCATTGCAATCACTGACTCTGACACCCGGAAGCGATGGTGTTCTTGCGGTGATTGAGCTTGACCCTAATGCGGATGTGGATGCGTTACCAGATGGGATATTCGCACAGGTTGCCGTCTATTCTGACCATTTCACCCATGTGTCGGTGATGCGTAAAGTTTTACTGCGCATGACCAGTTGGATGCACTACCTGTATCTGGATCACTAATAAGACAATAATAAAAAAAAGCTCGCCGAGGCGAGCTTTTTTATTATTACAAAAACAGGTTAATCAAACACATTAGTAATGACAGTGGTCACAATAGCAGTACTAAGCGCAACTAAGACGAGGTCATCGCCAACCGCCTGCCATTCATATCCAGGGTAATAAGGTAGTTGGTTAAGCATTGTTCCCGGGACTGCCTTTTTAGCGATCCCCGGAGGTAATGGTTTACCGCGAGCCAGATTTTTAGCAATGCCCGGAGGCAGTGGTTGATAGCCCGTCAAACCATAGTTAACGGCTAAACGGCGCGCATCATTAAAAGTGATATCAGAATCAACGTGGTCTGGTTTCCCGTAGTTTTTCCGGCTCCCTTGATTTTCTTTTGTACTCGCGTTCCCTTTATCTACTTTATCGGCTTTATCGGATTTATTTCCCTTATCGCCATTATCGCTACTGTTTCCTTGGTTACTACTTTTACCACCATTACCGCTGTTACTATTACCGCTGCTACTATTTCCACCGCCGCCGCCATTTCCACCATTACCATTGCCATTGCCAGGATTCGCAAACGCTGACACTGAAAATATGGACAGTGTAATAGCAACCGTCGCAGCAGTTAATAAAGATCGAGGCTTACGCATATTCATTCCTGTTAGTGTGGGTACTCATATAAATTTAAGTATCTATGAGTCGACTAACAAGGTGAAAATTCCTGGTTTAAGGGGGTAAACGCATAAAACGATATCCCCCCCGTTATTATCAAGATTAGTGTTTAATCATCACATGGCGAATCACGGTGTAATCTTCCAAACCAAATAGCGACATATCCTTGCCGTAACCCGACAATTTTTGTCCGCCGTGTGGCATTTCGCTCACCAGCATGAAATGGGTATTAACCCAGGTACAACCGTACTGCAAACGAGCACTGAGACGATGTGCACGGCCAACATCTTTTGTCCACACCGAAGAGGCTAAACCGTAGCTGGAATCGTTCGCCCAACCGAGAACTTGTTCTTCTTCATCAAACGATGTCACGCTGACGACTGGGCCAAAAACTTCTTTCTGCACGATATCATCTTCCTGCTTTGCTCCTGCCAGCAGCGTTGGCTGGAAGTAATATCCAGGCCCTTCCACTTTCGCCCCACCCGTTACCACTTGGATATGCGCCAGCGCTTTGGCGGCATTCACCGCTTTGCTCACGCGCTCAAGGTGTGCGGCAGAACTTAGCGGGCCCAGTTCGGTGGACTCATCTTCAGGTGCGCCAACTTTCAGGCTGCTGACCGCTTCACCCAACTTCTCAACCAGTTTGTCGTAAATCCCTTTTTGAGCGTAAATCCGGCAGGCGGCTGTACAGTCCTGGCCTGCGTTGTAATAACCAAAAGTTCGCACGCCTTCCACCACCGCATCAAGGTCTGCATCATCAAACACAATCACTGGCGCTTTACCGCCCAACTCCATATGGGTGCGTTTAATCGAAGGCGCGGTATGGCTGATGATATGTTCACCGGTAGCAATCGAGCCGGTTAACGAGACCATGCGCACTTTAGTGTGACCGGTCAGCAGATCACCAACCGTTTGCCCGCGCCCAAACAGCACATTCAATACTCCTGCCGGGAAAATATCCTTCGCAAGCTCGGCAAGCTTAAAGGCGGTCAGTGGCGTGATTTCAGACGGCTTGATAACCACACAATTGCCAGCGGCAAGTGCTGGGCCAAGTTTCCAGGCTGCCATCATCAATGGATAGTTCCAGGGCGCAATAGACGCCACCACACCGACAGGATCACGACGGATCATCGAAGTATGACCGCTGAGATATTCCCCCGCAGCCAGCCCATTCAGGCAACGACTGGCACCAGCAAAAAAGCGGAACACATCCACCACCGCCGGAATTTCATCATTCAAAACGCAGTGGTATGGTTTGCCACAGTTTTGTGATTCCAGGTGGGCAAACAGTTCGCCATTTTGTTCAATAACATCAGCAAGTTTGAGTAGGTGCTCCGCGCGCTCTTTCGGTGTGGTTTGCCCCCAGGTGGCAAATGCGTTATCCGCAGCCAGCACCGCATCATTAACTTGATCCGCAGTGGCTTCGGCAATTTCAAGCAGCACTTCACCCGTTGCCGGATTGTAAACCGGCAATTTCTCTCCCTGGCCGTCCACTAATTGGCCGTTAATTAATAGCTGGTTTTGCATAGTGATACCCTTTTCAACGTTATTTACCGCTGCCCGCGACGTCATCTCCGCCACGGCTCAGCCAGTACGCCCCTAGAATCGGAATGGTGGTCATCAGCATCACCATTAACGC
>DATERH010000034.1:0-26092 GCA_035271785.1 Buttiauxella sp. | reverse complement strand
GACGGCAAGGGCGAAAAGTGCGATGGGCATGTCAACTCCATTATTTAATTTTGTGGTTAATGTTATTAAGTAAAATCGAGTATATTCATTTTTTTATTCTGTGATCGAGGCTGTATGAGCGAGTTTGATAAAGAAAAAGATGGTATTAAGCAGACCAGGCATAAACCGGCAGAACTCGATGCGATCGACCGAAAAATATTAGGCGCGCTGGCAGAAGACGCCGGGCGTAGCTACGTGGAGTTGAGCGAGATCGTGCATCTCTCAGCTCCGGCGGTTCACGATCGCGTGAAGCGTTTAAAGCGTGATGGGGTAATTAAAAACACCGTGGCGGTGCTGGATGGCTGCAAGCTGGGCCGAACGCTGTTAACGTTTCTGGTCATTGATACCAGCAGCTATCAGGCGACCCGGGCGCTGCTGCAGTTCACCAGCCGCAAAGAGGTCGAGGAGTTGCACACCGTGGCAGGGGACGGCTGCGTGTTGATAAAGGTAAGGGCGGCAGATACCGAATCGCTGGAAAACTTCCTGATGGAAATTCAGAGCGTGGAAGGGGTTCGTTCTGTGCGCAGCTATATCGCGCTGTCCACCTTCCTCGAGCGTGGCCCATCGCCGGATTAAAGGCAGTTATTCTCTTGTTCCAAAACGGTTTGCTTAATTCATGAAAACGCTTAGGCTAGCATCGGATATAGGCTTGCTAATCAAAGGCTAAAAATGAAAACAACAAACCCTGAATATACCGCTGTTGATCTATCTGGTTGGGCAAGAAAGGAGCACTTCGAGGTATTTCAGTCGTTTGCTCAATCGACAATTAACCAAACGGTTCTGGTAGACATTACTGCACTGTTAAAGCATATCAAAAAGGTTGGCTGGAAATTTTACCCTACTATGATTTCCCTCCTGTCTGAAATCGTAAACAGGCATACGGAGTTCCGTATGGCCATGAAGAACAATGAGCTGGTTATATGGAACAGAGTTCATCCAAGCTATACCATTTTCCATAATGAAACCGAGACCTTTTCATCCTTATGGAGTCAATACGATGGCAATATTCAACACTTCCAGACGGTTTATTCGGAAGATGTTGCCCGGTACGGGAATAACCTTGCTTATTGGCCTAAAGGTGCGTCGCCGGAAAATGTATTTTTCGTTTCTTCAATTCCCTGGGTGACCTTTACCAACTTTAATATCAACGTTGCTAATATGCAGAACTTCTTTGCCCCCATGTTCACCTTTGGGAAATACTATGAACATGAGGGGAAAGTCTTGTTGCCTCTCGCCATTCAGATACATCACGCCGTGTGCGATGGTTTCCATGTGGCAAGACTGTTCAATGAGTTACAAGAGATGAGTGATGGCATAGCCACCATCGCAGCAAACTGAGAAACAGAGCTAGCAACAGGAGTTTGCTACTCCTGTAGTTTTTCCATCGCGTTTAAGTAGAAATAGATATTCCAGTGTATGACCAGGCAGGAAGAACATTTTCCATTTAACCGTTTCTGATTTTCCCTTCTATATGAGGCTGAGGTTTACCAAACAGATAGCCTTGTATGAAATCACAGCCCAGCACCTGAAGGCTTTCCAGCTGCTCCTGTGTTTCAACACCTTCCGCAACGACCTTCATATTGAGGGATTTCGCCATACTGATGATGAGCCTGATGATATTTAGGGCGTCTTCCTGTGTCGATATCGAATGCACAAAGGACTTGTCTATTTTGATTTTATCGAAGGCAAGCCTGCTGAGGCGCGAAAGAGAAGAATAACCGGTACCAAAATCATCGAGGGAGATTTTCACCCCCAGAGCCCGCAGCCTGTTAAGCGTATTCATCGGCGTATTGCTCTCAGTAAAGAGAGAGGATTCAGTTACTTCCAGTTCAAGACGCTCAGCGGGAAGTCCCGTTTCGTTCAGAATGGACTGCACTATTCCGGCAAAGGCTTTACTGCTTAGCTGGACAGGAGAGACATTGACTGAAATTTTAGCCGGAATCGCCCAGGAAGCGGCTTCCCGGCAGGCCATTTCAAGCACCAATTTCCCCATCTCGTTAATCATTCCTGTTTTTTCAGCCACAGCAATAAAGCTGTCCGGCGACAGGAGGCCCTTCAGAGGATGTATCCAACGAATAAGGGCTTCATAGCTGTAAATTTCCCGGCTGAAAGAATCGACAATAGGCTGATAGTAAACCACGAATTCTTTATTCACTAACGCCAGCGCCATGTCATGCTCAAGGGTTCGGCTTTCTTGCAGCTTGTCTAACATCCATTGCCGGAAGACTTTTATTTTACCAACGCCTTCATTTTTGGCTTCATAAAGGGCCAGATCGGCAAATTTATAGAGATAGTCGGAGCGGCGTTCAGTGTCTGAGATGACAATGCCGACACTGGTGGTTATATTGATAATCGTATTATAAATAGTGTAGGGCTGGTTGATAGCATCGCATATAGTTTGGGCTAGTGAAACGGCACTGCTCTCCGTCAGGCCACTCGAGAGAAACGCAAATTCATCCCCGCCTAAACGATAAAGCGTATCGGAAGTCAGGTCCATCGAAATCAGACGGTGTGATATCTGGCGTAATAACATATCACCGACATCATGACCATACGTATCATTGACCTCCTTGAATCGATCTAAATCAAACAACATCACATTCACAGAATTATTGCTTTTTACTGCGTTCCCGATGGTTTCATTTAAATTCCCCCAAAAAAAATGGCGGTTATTCATCTCTGTCAGAGAGTCATGGTAGACGTCATACTCCAACTTTGCATTCTGGAATTGCAGTTTTTCTTTAGATTCCTGCAGTGCTTCAGCAAGACTCTTTACCTGAAGATGTGCTTTCAGAATATTTCTTTTTTGATAAAATATCAGCACACCAAGTATCGCACTCATTATTAACAGCAATACAGACGTCGCTGAGTAAATATAGTACAGGTTTTTAATTTTGAGGTTGGCGTCATTAATCGTGTTGATATCCCTGTCTAAAGCACCGGACGACAGACGACCCAACTTTGCATTAAACGTCTGCATTATTTTCAGGTATGCCTGGAGTTCTGAGCGGTTCATTTTCTCAAGATGAATATCCAGATACTCAAGTGTCTTTTCAAGCTGTAGAGCCAGTGCATGATGGGCTTTATTACTTTCTATGTAATTCCTCAGTTCACCTTCTTTCATTAAATCGCTCTGGCTGAGCATAATGTCGAGCCGCATGCGCACATCATCCAGCTTCATCGTCTCATCGATAGTGTAAAGACCAAGCAACGATTCGAACCGGTAATATTCTGATACCACCTGTGCCGCAGACCACGAAGCGGCGTAGTGAGTCAGTTTCTGTAACTCTTGTTGCCTTTCATGCCCAAGGAAAGAGACATACCCGGTAGATATAAAAAGGAAAAAAATGATGCCAGCCAGAATTCTGTTCATGTTGGTCTTCTGACCCCTTACTCAATATTCATTCTGCTGACCTGCCAGGCTGACCTTGAATAAAAAATCTGACTATTCAGCTCAGGTATGCTTTCATAGGGGTAAACAACAAACAACGGGCCTTTATCACGGATACGCATATATTCTCCGTTGATTTTTAAAGCAAGGATAACGTTGTATTTCTTAAAATCACTGAGGGGGATTTCGGTGACGTAGTCATTGAGTGCAGTGATCTTAACAACAGAACCTTTTGCCCCGACATAATCCATAAGCTTTTGCAGTGGGATACCCGTAAAGGTAGTGCGGCCATCATACCAGGGAGAAGTGGTCTGAAAGCTGACCATGCCCAGTTTCTCAAGGCTGGCGAGATCAAAAACGGCTTTTTCACCTTCATTTGTATTTTCGATATTACCAGACAGCGTTAAAATGACTTTACCGACAGGTGTGGAAAGTTCACCCGCCCAGACCTGTGTGGAGAGCGCAAAGCTTAACAGCATGACAATTAACCGCATTCTGACCTCGTATAAACCGGATGTTAAAGAATTATAATTTAGTTACTGTGCTATTAATATATGCTCCAGGTCTATTGTTGATGCAATCATTTTAACAATATTTTAATTCATTAAAATCAACTGGTTAAAAAAATTTATTTTTATATAAATTAAGCACTATCGATGCCGTTATTTGATATACACAAAACAGCGTTACACCTGTGCAAAAAAAAGCCACCTATTTACTCAGCGCAAATAAACACTCAGCAATATAAAGGCTTATTTGTTTGTGAGCTGGCAGGGATTTCACGCAAGCAATGTCCGCTTCACACAGGCAATGACTATACCTGGCACAAAACTGCCTGATTCAGGCAGCACCTGGCAACATGATAGGGGCGGCATGGACATCCCTGTTCGCATCAAGCCACAGCCTAGGTCAAAAGCATCGGCTTCAGACGTATTCGTGGAAAGAGACACGTTCGGAAAGGGAAGATCGGCATCATGAACCCCACAAAAATCTGGAGGCCCTCAGCCCCCCTGCCGCAGGTATTGCTGCAGCTGTCCTGCAACAAACGTTTCGACGCAACCTTCACTGGTGTCCACCCCAAAAGCAGCACAACAAACCGGTGCATTACCGTCGCAGGTTCGGTAAACAGCAATAACACTGCCAGGCCCGCACCCTGTGTGTCCACACAGAGAGATTCCACCGTCAACCGAACCCTGCATCACACCAAGGCCATAGCCTGTGGTCAGCCATGGCCGCCCGGGGATCGGGCCACCCAGTGTTCGTGCTTCCTGCATTTCCCTGAGCAGACCGTCAGACAGAAGGTATCCGGAAAGGAGGCGGTCCAGAAATAGCGCTGCCTGCGAAACTGGGCCAGTCAGCAAACCATGGAAGACCCAGGCTGGGTCATAATTAGAGGTATTTTCAGGATTAACCATTTGCAAGTCTGATCGCGTTTTAGCGAAGCGAACATTCGACATGCCAAGAGGCGTTAACGCACGTTGACTCACTGCATCATCAAGCGACAGATCGGTAAGCTGTTCAATCAGTCTGCCGATGAGCATATAACCAACATTCGAGTAGCGCCAACCAGTACCGGGACGGTACCGGAGTTGATCACCGCCAAGGCGTTGCATCATTTCATCTGCCGACCAGGCTGACTCATTGTTCGTAACGGCTGCGTGATACTCCGCAAGCTCTCCGTAATCGGCGAGACCTGCCTCATGGCGCAATAACTGCCGTAACGTGAAAGGCTGATCAATAATTGGGGCGTCCAGTCCTGTCAGCCCGTCACGCACCAGCGACAGAGCTGTCGCAGCCAGCACTGTTTTAGTAAAACTCCACCAGGGGGGTTATAAGTTCTGACTGGTCAGGCGTTTGTAACCGTCCATTTGACACGAGGGAACTGAGCATTAACGTACCTGGAGCGTTGTTCGGATCGACTGCTCGACAATATATCTCATTTACTCTTCTTCATCAGAGCCGAAAATCCACCATTTGAACTGTTTTGAACGACCGCTCTTGGTGTAGGTATCCCGCATAACCGTACCATCCACATTTCGTTAACCACCGAAGCATCATTGAGTTTTGTCTCTATAGTTGGCTGCGAAGACAAACTTATTGGAGCTTTTTATGATCGCTGTACTTTTTGAAGCTGATGCAATACCCGAACAACAGGAGCGATACTTTCAGTTGGCCGCAGAATTAAGGCCTTTGCTGGATGAGGTTGAAGGCTTTATTTCTATTGAACGTTTTCAGAGTCTGAGTACGCAGGGGAAAATTTTGTCTCTTTCGTGGTGGGAAAATGAAGAGTCTGTTCTGGCATGGAAAAGAAATCTGAAACATCAGGCAGCACAATCAGAAGGACAGAAAACCATTTTTTCATTTTATAGAATTCGAGTTGTCCAGGTACTTCGGGATTATTCATCTGAAAAAGGAAGCTATCCACATGTATGATATTCACGTTGTTCTCAGCAATACTCCGGGTTCACTCGCTTCGCTCGGTTCTTTACTCGGTAAAAATGGTATTGGTCTGGAGGGCGGAGGTGTATTTACAACGGGAAATGAAAGCCATGCACACTTTCTGGTCGAAGATGGTGAACTTGCCCGCAAGGTTCTTACTAATGCCGGGTTAAATATTCAGCATGTTACTAAACCACTTATCAGAAAACTCAAACAGGAACGCCCCGGAGAGTTGGGTGAAATAGCTGATGTTATTGCACGGAATGGTATTAATATATTTGTACAATACAGTGATCACAGTAACCGTTTGATATTGCTTACCGATAATAATGAACTTGCTGAAAGTGTTACAACGCAATGGAGCATATTGACTGAATGAGTTTATCCAATTTTAGTAAGATTGATGATACAGGGCAGTTAGAAAAATCCTTGTCGGTTGTGGCATCTGCTATTGCTGACCCTTCACGGGTCAGCATACTCTGCGCGTTAATGGATGGTCGCGCATGGACAGCTACGGAACTCAGCTCCGTGGCTGATATTGCCGCATCAACGGCAAGTGCACACTTATCTAAACTGATTAAAAGCCAATTAATTACCTGCATTTCTCAAGGAAGACATCGTTATTACAGGCTGGCGGGTAGTGATGTAGCCCATCTGATTGAAACCTTGATGGGGGTTTCGATGAAATCCAGGCAAATTCCAGCGACCAGAACGCCTGCACATTTACGGGTTGCCCGAACTTGCTATGACCATCTCGCGGGAAAAATAGCCGTCAGAATATATGAGTTCATGTGTGAAGAGGGCTGGCTTGAACCTGACGGCAGTATGTTGACCTTGACCGGAAAGCTTCATTTTCAAAATATGGGGGCAATGACAAACCCAGATACAAAACGGAAGAAAAGCTGTGCCTGCCTTGACTGGAGTGAACGTAACTTTCATCTTGGCGGTGATGCAGGCGCCGCTTTACTGACGGCCTTTGAGCAAAAAGGATGGATAACAAGAATTCCGGGCTATCGAGAGGTCAACATCACAGATAATGGGAAAAAGGCATTTTTACGCATTTTCCAGATCGATTTAGATTGATCCGAATGAACAGAATTCTGTAAAACTAGCCGTAACAACCTCGTTTTTGATATCTACCTCTAGTAATTGTGATTCTAGCTTTACATACCCACCCTCAATATTTTCATTTCTGTCAGACACTAACACCTGTGCCGCAATAGCGAACATTAAGCTGAATCGATAAAGCTAAAGTTGTTTAATAACGCACATTCAATGCAATAGTTGGTTTAAATCTCACCATTTATGTGATCAAAATTACATTTCTATAGCGCCGTAAGTTCACTTTTCATTCAAGTGAAGTTCATCACATTGCTTTAACATTCTTTCCAGTAGATTTCTTTACGTAAAACAATAATCGATTCAGCAAAAGGGATGGAAAATGAAAACTAAACTGGCTTTAACTGTACTTGCGGTCATGATTTCGGGTCATGCTGCGGCTAAAACCTGGGTGCTTACAAGTGCTGAAGATGGCATGGATAAAGAAAACTGGAAGATTTCCAGTGAAGAGCTGAAGGTTAAAGATAAGACGTTCAGCATCGAGCAGAAAATGCTGCATGGTGGTAAACAAGAAGGTAGCAAAGTGATTGTCATCAGCAGCAAAGATGGCCTAACAATTACTCTTAGCCCAACCCGCGGCATGAACCTTCTACGAGTTGAAGGCTTTGGTTCGAAAATGGGGTGGGATTCCCCCGTAAAAGAGGTGGTCAACCCGGCGTTTATCAATTTGGAAAGCCGTAATGGGTTGGGATGGCTGGAAGGTTTCAATGAAATGATGGTTCGCTGTGGTTATGAGTGGACTGGTCACCCGGTGACGGCAGACGGTCAAATCTACACGCTGCATGGTAAAGCGGGGAATACACCTGCCTCACGGGTAGAAGTTGAGGTGGCAGATACGGCGCCGTATGAAATTCACATCCGTGGCCTGATAAAAGAAAGCACCTTCAAGAAAGCCGATTTGCAGACCATGACCGAACTGCGATACGTGCCTGGAAGCAACAGTTTCAGCTTGCATGATGTCTTAACCAACCATGCTGATTATCCACATGATTACCAGATTATCTATCACAGTAATTTCGGCGCGCCGATTCTGGAAAATGGTGCACGCTTCCTGGCTCCGATGGCCAGAATCAGTCCGTTTAACGACTATGCGAAAGATGGTCTGAAGACATGGCAAACTTTTGCAGGCCCAACCAAAGGGTTTGATGAAATGGTCTTTAACATCAAGCCATTATCCGACCAGAACCACCAAACACTGGCGGCAGTAGTGAACAAAGGGGGAGACAAAGGCGCATCCATCCAGTTCGATACCCGTCAGTTGCCCGTGCTGACGCTATGGAAAAATACCGATACGCTTAAGCAAGGTTATGTGACTGGGATTGAACCAGGCACAAGTTATGCCTACCCGGTAACCATTGAACGCGAGCAAAAACGCGTTAAGCAACTGCAGCCTGGGGCCAGCACTCAGTTTGATCTGACCTATACCTTACTGCACAGCAAAGAGCAGGTTACCGATATTGAGAAGAGAATTGCGAGTATTCAAGGTGATACCAAAATCGATGAAAACGCAGCGCCGATAGCGAAGGAGTAAATCAGCAGGTTAAAACGGGAGCATCATGCCCTGGAGGGTATGTTGGCGAAGCCACACAATAAGCCCGAAGTTTAATCACACTGAATATTCAAAAAGCCTGGCGTCTGAGGATGCCGGGCTTTTTAATTTCAGAGCTTATGACAGGCTTACTTACGGTCTACCCTATCAGGAATAATCAGATCCCCACGCAGCACGTTCGAACCCAGCGTACTTTTAGTTTTCTCGGTTAAACCCGCAACAATTTTTGCCGCCATCGCATCCATTGAATATTCAATTGCCGGAATGGTTGGGATGCCCGGAAGATGCAGCGATCCGGCGAGGCTAAACACCATAATGTCTTTCGGCACGGATTTATTAAACGCCTGTAATTGCGCAATGATGCGCTGAGCTTCTTGCTCATCGGCCACAAGTAACGCGTTGAAATTGAGCGTAGTACTGTTATTGAGTAACACTTGCAGCGCAACGGATGAAGACGTTGAGTCCATAAAAATCAGGTTGCGGTTAAACGGCAGGAAATTGTTTTCCAGTGCGCGTTTGTAACCCAGCAGGATTTGGTCAACGGAGCCACAGGAGTCTGGGTTGATAACAGCAATCTGCCTTCTTCCTTGTTTTATCAAATAATTACAGGCAGTTTCCGCGGCGAATGCGTGATCAAACTGAATGCTGTTGCTGTAATTGACATCCACGCAATCGACCAGAACCACATTATCCTGGGTGATATTGAGTGGAAAACGCGCGCCGATAATCAGCACGTCATCGCACAGGCCGCAGGTCAATTCCTCAAGCGCATGCATAACTTCTGTTTTGCTATTGGCAAAACGCAACAACAGATGTTTTTGATGCAGGCTAAGGTGTTTCTCCAGCGCATACAAGTAACCCGTGGTTTGGTTAATATTGTCCTGCGCACAAATCACGCCGATACAACCTGTTGACTGGCTGAGTAAAGATTGCGCGATAACATTTGGCCGATAGTGCAGCTCTTCCACCGCTTTGAGCACCGCCAGACGGCTCGCCTCTTTCACCCCACGAGACCCACTCAATACTCGTGATACTGTGGCTTTAGAAACCCCAGCTAAACGCGATACATCATTGATTGTAGACATAATTTCCCTTTATCAGGCCTGGTTCATGCCTGTCTGTCTTACCGAATAAAGTCCCGGATCCCACTCTAACCAAGCTCAGTATAGTCGTTTCGCTTTTCCATGGAAACCGATTTCCTCTTGATGTCCAAGCGATCCATTTACCCTACAATTTTGTGATATTGATCCAATAAGCAGAGCCTATAAACGCTGGATATTGATGAGTATCACAGATTTGTCGGCTTCAGATGGAAAACGGTTTCCATAAAGTATCAAATCATTTCCGCAATACTTTATTTACATTTTAAGGATGGGTTTTAATGGTCAAGATCATGTTGTGTTGTTCTGCCGGAATGTCCACCAGCCTGCTTGTCAGAAAGATGCTGACCGTTGCCGAAGAACGAGGAATGCCAGTCGAAATAGAAGCTTACGGTGTTGCTGAATTCGATGTGCAGTTCCCACGCTACCAGGTGGTGCTGCTCGGGCCGCAAGTGAAATATATGTTAAGTACACTCTCAGAAAAAACCGCCTCTCACGGCATCCCCGTTCAGGCCATCGACATGATGGATTACGGCATGCAACGTGGCGATAAAGTGTTGGATTATGCTCTGTCGCTTATCGAAGCGGCTCACTAAAGGGGTATTCATATGAGTTCGCTATATCAATCAATGGTGACGGTGATAGAGCAATCAATCACCCCGCTGGCGGGTCGTCTGGGGCAACAAAAATACGTCATCGCTATTCGTGATGGGTTCACCGCTGCCCTGCCGTTCATGATTATCGGTTCCTTTATGCTGGTCTTTATTTTCCCACCGTTCTCCGCGGATACCACCATTGGCTTTGCCCGCGCGTGGCTCGATTTTTCGCAGACCTACCGTGAACAACTGATGCTTCCGTTTAACCTGAGCATGGGCGTGATGACGTTCTTCATCTCGGTCGGGATTGGCGCAAGTCTTGGGCGGCAGTTTAATCTCGACCCGGTGATGGCCGGTTTGCTGGCCTTTATGGCGTTTTTGCTGGTTGCAGCACCGTATGCCGATGGCAAAATTTCCACTCAGTACCTCTCAGGGCAAGGTATTTTCACCGCGCTGATTACCTCTATTTATTCCACACGTATTTATGCGTGGCTAAAAGAGCACAAGGTTACTATTCGCCTTCCGAAAGAAGTGCCAACAGGCGTTGCGCGTTCATTTGAGATTCTGATTCCTGTCGTCGTAATTATCGGCACGCTGCATCCGCTGAATTTATTCATCGAAGCACAAACCGGCATGATTATGCCGCAAGCAATTATGCACCTGTTGGAGCCGCTGGTTTCTGCATCCGACTCCCTGCCTGCGATTTTGTTGTCTGTATTGCTGTGCCAGATTTTTTGGTTCTCTGGTATCCACGGCTCGTTGATTGTTACTGGAATTATGAGCCCATTCTGGATGACAAACCTTGCAGCAAACCAAACTGCTCTAGCCGCTGGCGCTGCCTTACCACACATTTATCTGCAAGGTTTCTGGGACCACTATTTATTGATTGGCGGCGTAGGCTCCACTCTGCCGTTAGCCTTCTTATTACTGCGCAGCAAAGCCACCCACTTACGCACCATCGGTAAAATGGGCATCGTTCCAAGCTTCTTTAATATCAACGAACCTATCTTGTTCGGCGCACCGATCATCATGAACCCGTTGTTGTTCATTCCATTTATTTGCGTGCCGATGGTGAACGCTGTTCTGGCTTATACCGCCACTAAACTGGGTTGGCTGGCACAAGTGGTTTCCCTGACTCCATGGACAACACCAGCTCCAATTGGCGCTTCGTGGGCAACAAACTGGGCCTTTAGCCCGGTGGTGATGTGCCTGATTTGCATGGTGGTTTCCACCTTAATTTATCTGCCATTCCTGCGCGCTTACGAGCGTTCATTGCAGAAAACTGCCGTAGAAAATGAAGCTCGTTCACCTTTGACAGAAACGGCTATCAGTAATTAATAATCACCGTTGAATAACTCTGGAAACAAATGATGATTGAATTAGAAGAAGCAGTGATGGAAATTATTATGAATGCCGGGCAATCCCGCAGCCTGTGTTTTGAAGCACTGCATTCTGCACGTCAGGGCCATATTGAAGAAGCCAAGCTGTTATTACTGGAAGCCGACGGTTACGCGCGTGAAGCGCATAAAATGCAAACCAAATTAATTGAGCAGGATGCGGGTGAGGCGAAGCAGCCAATGACATTAATTATGGTGCACGCTCAGGACCATTTAATGACATCCATGTTGGCGCGAGAACTCTCCAACGAAATTATTCATCTTTATCAACGCTAAGTATTACGTAAAACAAAAACATTTAACCTCTGGCTGGGAGAGATAATTACGTAAATAATTTTAATTAAGTCCAATCCGATGAAAGTATAAAAAAGATAAATATGTTTTGGCTATAGCGTCTTTTCTCTATTAAGCCCGAGCAGGATATTTATTGTCTGAAAAATAAATTACTAAATTGAGATGATAATGAAAATGATTAAACAGCTTCCATTAACCATGGCGGTTATCGCCGCGCTGTGCCCAATTTCTGTACTCGCACAAGAACCAATGACTCAGGAACAGATTGACCAAATCGTCGCGAAAGCGGTGGATAAAGCCCTGGCCGACCGCGATGCGAAAATAGAAGCCGCACGACTGGAAAGAACCGATACCCTGGTGACACCTCAAGTTCCCACCACGCCGGACAAGTCTGTTCCGTTGGGGCTTAAATTCACCGGTTATGCGCGTTACGGCGCACACTTCCAGGCGGGCGATCAGAAATATATTGGCGTTGACGGTTCCTATAACGGTTCCTCGGCGATTGGCCGTTTGGGTAACGAAGGCAACGGCGGCGAATTCCAGCTCACCAAAATCATTAAAGCCGATAACGGGGCCATCTGGGATATCGGCGTAATGATCGACCACTGGGGCGACGAAGTTAACCTGAAAAAAGCCTATGCAGGCGTCACCAATCTTTTTGAAGCACAGCCAAATGCGTATTTCTGGGCCGGTCGCGACTTCCATCAGCGCCCGCAACAAGGCATCAACGACTACTTCTGGATGAACCACGATGGGCAAGGTGCTGGGGTGAAAAACTTCGATCTCGGCTTCGCTCAACTGGACCTGGCTGCTGTGGCTTCGGTTGAGCAGTGCGATTCGGAAATAATTGAGGATGGCGATAACCCGTCGCGCATCTCTTGTACCGGCGGTTCCGGCACAGGCGACAAAGGCAACTACGCTGCAACATCAAAACTGCACGACATTAAATTTGGCCCGATTGATTTCGAGCTGTACGCCAACTATGGCTTTGACTCCAAAGCGATTGATAGCGACGAACGCTCCAATGCCTGGCAGACCGGCGTGGTGTTTAGTCACACAGGTGAAAACAGCCTGAACAAAATTATTGCCCGTTATTCTGACCACTCGGATAACAGCGTTTATAACAAAACCAATGGCCTACACACGGTGTACACCAGCTTCGAGGGGAGCTACAAGTTCACTCAGCAAGCACAGGTAGAATATCTGTTGGCCTTCCATGATTACGATAACGACGAGCAAACACAGGATAACCGCCGCAACTACGGCGCCATTATTCGCCCGATGTACTTCTGGAACGACATACATTCAACGTGGCTTGAGGCGGGTTATCAGCACGTCGATTTCGAGAATGATGGCGATAACAAAGGCTGGAAACTGACGCTGTCGCAGAACATTGCTATCGCAATGGGGCCTGAGTTCCGACCGATGCTGCGCTTCTACGTAACCGGCGGCGAGGTGGAAAACAACCACACTACGCGCGTCGCAGGCCAGGATAATACCCAGCTTGAGTCGTTTAACGTTGGCGCAATGTGGGAAGCCTGGTGGTAAGTTCTCGGGTATTGAGTCGCTTGCTGCCTGGATACCGCTCGAGTTTCCTGGAATAGAAAATATTTTTTAAGCTTGTAGGGTGGATAAGCGTTAGCGCCATCCACCCTACGAAAGAGAAGACAGGCTCCTACCGCATCGCGTCGTAAATCGCTTTCTGAATCGCCACTGCACGTTTTACGTCAGTATCAGCGGGTTCGGAATTGCGTTGCTGTTGTGCCTGAAGCCGTAGTTTTGCGCGCTCTAAACCTTCTTTCTGCCATTGGATAGTCTCTGGTGTGCTGCAAAAAGTCTCCAGGAATTGTTTGCGTAAAGAAGTGAGACTTTGCCCGTCGTTCATCGCCTGGCTGATGGTGGTGACCATGCGCCGACACGGTCGCTCTTCATCCATTTGCGAGCGGTGTTGCAGCAACGTATTGAGTGCGTCGCGGTAATCTCCCGCCAGTGCAGATTCGGTGTAATACACTTTCCAGTTCATGCCACCCTGCATAAACAGACGCACCACAGTGGAATCGCCACGCTCGATGGCCGAATGCAGACTCCCTTCGTCCCAGCTGATTCCGATATTCGCCAGTTTTTCGCGCGCACTTTCGTTTTGCGAGAGTGAATCAATCAGCGTCACTTTAGCAGGCTCACTTTTCGCCACTGCGGGCTGATTAGTGATATCACTCAAAAAATACAGGGTAAAAATAGTGGCGCTAACCAACGCGACACCCACCATGGACCATATCAGCACGTGGAACGTTTCGCCTTTGTCCTGTTTTCTTTTGGTATGACGCAAGTTGGGATGATCAATGACGTCACGTACTTCATCCTTATCACGCCCCAATTCACGATATTTTTTCTGCGCAAGCTCAGTAAATGTTTGTACCTGAGCGTCATCAGCAGCCATGAATGCAGCCGGATTGACTGTCGTTCGCCCTTCATCATAGGCGCGCTGAATAGCCGCACTGCTTTCCTGATAATAGCTATCCAACAAAGCGAACTGGACAGAGGTGAGTGGCGGTTGCCCAATCAGCGCGTTGCGTATTTCACGCACGTCGTCGAGGAAGGTTTGTAGCGTTTTGCGTTGATCAATAAATAGGTTCAACTGCGGCGAATTATGGAATATTTCGGCATAGTGGTTCGCAAACTCCTTTTTATCGACCACCATCAACGCTAATTCGCTAAATTGCATGCCGCTTAACACATCACCCTGCTCGCCCTGCTTTAGCCAACGACGCACACAATCGGCACCAAACTCTTTTTTCAGTTTATTAACCAGTTGCGACTGGCTGGGATAACTTTTAGTAATCATCCCCTGCAGTATTAATTCCAACGCCCGCATTTGGCGTAAAGCCTTGTGCTGCTGCCCGTCGTTTTTGGTTTCGATATCGGTCGAATAGCCCAGCAGTGGTTGCCTTAAGCGCACCAATTCGAGATAGCTCACAAAACGCAGTGAGGAAATAAGCTGGTTATGACTGATATCCTGGCCACTTTCATATTGCGGCACCAGTTGTTGTAAATGGCGCAGTAGCAGAGTGAACTGCGAAATCTCGACATCAGTGAGATTTAACCGCTGTGCGACCGCCATCCAACTGCCGAACGCCTGGCGAGCCTGCTCCATCTGTTGCAAAAACCATTGCGGATCTTTGCCATCTGCGGGTGTGATGTTGAGCAATGGCAGGATTTGCAATGACGCCTGGCGGCAAACACTCAGGCAAGTCTCAAACTTATCCCGCATCAGCATCTGTGCAGTGCTGGTCATGGTTATCCTTTTTTTGGGTACGAAGCCACATTAGAAAAGCGCAATTACACAACAGACTAACGCACGAGTGGTCTGCCCAATGGCGATAAAAGAGACAGAAAACTATGCGTTTATTGCTCAATAACAACATCTTGCGGGGAAAACTCACACTGCGGTGGCCTGAATCAGCGCCACCCGATAAACCTAAGTATTCTCCAACGCCTGATTCAATGCCTCACCCGTTTTACGCAATGCGGCTTCGGTTGCGGCAACATACGGCGATGCGTAATTCAAACGCAGACAATTACGATACTTCCCTGACGCTGAAAGCAACGAGCCCACAGCAATATGAATATGCCCTTCACGCAGTGCACAGCAAATCGGCACGATGTCGATATTTTCTGGCAGTTCAACCCACATCATAAAGCCACCCTGTGGGCGACTGACGCAGATACCACACGGGAAATAGTGCCGCACGAGGCAGGTAAAATCTTCGAGATTCCGCTGGTAAAGTTGGCGCATCCGGCGCAGATGGCGATGGTAGTTCCCATTACGAATAAACTCCGCCACCGCGAGTTGTGAGAAGGTCGAGGTACTGCCGGTGACGATATATTTCATATGCAAAGCGCGGTCAAGATAGCGGCCTGGCACAATCCAACCCACGCGCAAACCTGGTGCCAGGGTTTTAGAAAAAGAGCTACACAACAGCACCCGGCCATCAACATCCATCGATTTGATGGTCATCGGGCGAGGATATTCATAGGCCAGTTCGCCGTAAACATCATCCTCAATGATGGCAATATCAAAACGTTGTGCGAGATTGAGCACCGCTTTCTTACGGGCATCCGGCATGATAAACCCGAGTGGGTTATTGCAATTTGGTACCAGGATCACCGCTTTAATCGGCCACTGTTCCAGCGCTAACTCCAACGCTTCCACGCTTATCCCCGTGATAGAATCCGTCGGTATTTCAACAACTTTAATGCCAAACGCTCGTAGCATTTGCATAGTGCCATGAAACGACGGCGACTCCACCGCCACGATGTCACCCGTCTGACAGACCGCGCGAATGGCAATCGACAAGGCTTCATGGCAACCGGTGGTTATCAGAATATCCTCGGCGGTTGCCACGCAGCCGCTGTCCAGCATCAGGCGGGAGATTTGCTCACGTAGCGATCGCATACCGTGAATGCTGTCATAGCCGAGCAACTCAGGTTGCTGATACTGGGCAATGCGGCTCAGTTCGCGCCATAAAGGTTTGATAGTCGGTTGTGTCACATCCGGCGCACCGCTGCCAAAAGCGACAATATCGCTCTCTTCGCGGGCAACAAGTTGCTCAAGCACCGCGTCCCATTGCGTTATCTCAACAGGCCGCTGAACCGGGCGGGTCAGTGGCGGTACAGGCGGTTGCGCTTTGCGTTGCGTGACGAAATATCCGGACCGTGGCTGCGGTGAAATGAGCTGTTTATCTTCAAGAAGATGATAAGCCTGCTGTACGGTGCTAATACTCACGCCATGCTCACAACTCAGGCTGCGCACCGAAGGCAAACGCTCGCCACTGCGATACAACCCTTGTTCTATGCGTTCAGCCAGCAAAGTGGCGAGGTGTTGGTAGCGCGTCATGCTGTATCCTTTTAATCAACCATACAGATAGATAAACCAGTACAGAATGATGAGATATTCGCCATTCAGTTCATGTTTTAGCGCTTCTGTATGTTAAATAAAAGTAATATTTGAATCTGTCGACTATCTGTATGACGGCGCATGATGAACCTCGAATTGACAAGAGGAGCAACATCATGGGCTTTGAAGAAAACCGTCCTCACAAACCGTTTTATGGTTTTGTGATTATCTACCACTATTTCCGGCAACGCTGGTTACAACACCAGACAGCACGCGTACTACAAGGGCTAAGTAAGGAACAATTACGCGATATTGGGCTGACTACGGATGATTTATCACGCAGGGAATAACCTTACCTAACGGCGCAATTTTCTGGCGCCGTTATTTTTTTGCTGATATCAATAAAGGGCAAACACTACCTGTAAAAATAATAAGGAATAACCATGTTGCACCTCTCCACGAAACGACTGAACATGGTGCAAATTACCGAACAGGATTGGCCGAATTTTTTGCGGCTGCAACAAGATCCCCTCGTCATGCGTTATATCTCCGATGAACGTAAAGAAGCGGAAATCCGCCAAATATTTAATTCGCGTCTGGTGCGTTGGCAATTACACAGCCCCCATTGGTTGTGCCTTGCGATGCAAGATAAACACAGTGGGACGCTGATCGGCTTCACCGGTTTTGTCCGTATTGAGGCCGAAATAGCGGAAGTCGGTTTTATCCTCGATTCCGCGTTTCATGGGCAAGGTTACGGTTATGAATCGCTGCATACCGTTTGCCAATTTGCCTTTGAAAAATGTGCAATACGAAAACTGACCGCAACAGTGACAGTGGGGAACATCGGTTCGAAGAAAGTGCTGGAAAAGGTAGGTTTTCAGCCAGAAGGGATACTGCGGGAAAATTACTTCCTCGGCGGTGCCTGGCAAGACGACTGGATATTTGGCTTGTTACGCAGCGAGTTCAGATAAAAACGCTCGCGGTTTTATAGGCCGGATAAGCGCATTGTCATCCGGCAATATTTCCAGTTTTTGTTGGTCGGATTATCAGTAGCGACATCCGACACAACCCCTGCGGATCCTTACAAGAACATCCCACCAGAAACCTCAATACGCTGCGCATTCATCCAGCCGCTTTCATCGCTAAGCAGAACCGCAATCGCATTGCCAATATCATCAGGTTGCCCAACGCGCCCCAGTGCGGTTTGTGCAGCGATAGCGCTTGCCATCTGTTGATTATCACGCACAACACCGCCGCCAAAGTCTGTCGCAATCGCGCCCGGCGCAATGATATTGACCGAGATCCCACGTGCACCCAGCTCTTTTGCCTGGTAACGTGTCAACACTTCCATCGCTCCTTTCATTGCGGCATAAGCCGCTTTTCCAGGTAAAGCGAAACGCGTCAGGCCAGTCGACACATTCAGAATGCGCCCGCCGTTTTTAATCAGCGGCAGCAAGTGCTGAGTCAGGAAGAAAGGTCCCTTCAAATGGATGTTCATTAATTCATCAAACTGCGCCTCTGTTGTTTTTTCGAACAGCGCATCGAGGCCGATACCAGCATTGTTTAATAAATAATCAAACGAGTCGCGTTGCCACACGTCATGCAGTTGTTGCTTCACTTCTGCGGCAAACGGCGCGAATGTTGCGCTATCGGCGACATTCAATTGAATTGCTACCGCTTTCACGCCTGTTAGCTCAATTTCGCGTACAACATCCTGCGCTTCCTGCTGCTTGCTGTTGTAGGTCAGAATAATATTCACTCCGCGCGCAGCCAGCTTCAGCGCCGCGTTTTTACCTAATCCACGGCTGCCGCCGGTCACTAATGCGATTGTTTGACTCATGATTTGCCCCTTCGTTGTCTGTTCGGTGATTGAGATAAAGCTTATTAGCTGCTACAAAAACAATAAAGAGTGCAAACTGAGCATCACTGTTTCGCAGCCAACAACAATGCGGGAAAAAAGTGGATAAAATACATGCAATGCAGCTATTCATTAGAGTGGCTGAACTGGAGAGTTTTTCTCGTGCAGCAGACACTCTGGGCCTTCCTAAAGGTAGCGTATCGCGCCAGATTCAGGCGCTGGAAACCATGCTAGGAACAAGGTTATTGCATCGCACGACACGACGCGTGCAATTGACGCAAGACGGCATGGTTTATTACGAACGCTGTCGTGATCTCTTAGCCAATCTTGACGAACTGGACGGGCTTTTTTTGCACGACCCAAGCAGCGTCAGTGGGCGTTTGCGTGTAGATATGCCGGTTGGTGTAGCCAAAAATCTGGTGATCCCCAAACTCCCTGCCTTCTTGCAGCAGTACCCTGGCATTGAGCTGGAATTAAGCAGCAGCGACCGCATGGTGGATGTGGTGCGCGAAGGGTTCGATTGCGTGGTGCGCGTTGGGCAACTTAAAGACTCTGGACTGGTGGCGCGTCCATTGGGGAAACTGACCTTAATTAACTGCGCCAGCCCCGATTATCTGACACGTTTTGGCTATCCGGAAAACCTTGACGATCTGGCTTCTCACGCCGTAGTGCATTACGCGCTAAATCTGGGTAGCCGCCCGCAAGGGTTTGAAGTTTGGCTCGATAAAAGTAGCCGCTGGATAAAAACCGGTGGCGTTATCACCGTAAACAGTACCGAAACCTATCAAGCGGCATGCCTTGCTGGGCTGGGGATTATTCAGGTACCGCGCATCGGCGTTAAAGACCTGCTCAAGAGTAAAAAACTGGTGGAGATCCTGCCGCAATACCGCGCCGAACCGATGCCTGTTTCGCTGCTTTATCCGCATCGCCGTAACCTCTCCCGCCGCGTCCATTTGTTTATGGAATGGCTGACCGGATTGGTGAAAGGGTATGTCGATTAACATCCAGGCTATAATTTCTTTAAGATCCATCCTACATACCCTAAATAATTCAAATATATGACGGGTATAAACATAAGGAGAAATCACCTGATGACAGTGCCGGATAGCAATGAACATCGCCCTACCGAAACGCCCGACGACAAACCGATCATCAAAATCAAAACCAGTAATCAAACGGTCAATAAAACCATCGACACGGTGAATAGCACTATCGGGCATGTTGAACGTAATCCTGTCGTTGCGCACCTGATACGCGCAGCAGAACGGTTTAATGACCGTCTTGGTAATCAGTTTGGCGCGGCAATCACCTATTTTTCGTTCCTGTCATTAATCCCAATTCTGATGGTGGCGTTTGCCTCCGCAGGTTACATCCTCGCCTCGCACCCTACGTTACTGGAAGGTATCTTCGAAAAAATCCTCGTTAATGTTAGCGAGCCAACGCTTGCCGCTACGCTGAAAAGTACCATCAATACAGCGGTGCAACAGCGCACCACAGTCGGCCTGATTGGTTTGTTGGTTGCACTCTATTCCGGTATTAACTGGATGGGGAACTTGCGCGAAGCTGTGCGTGCTCAGTCGCGGGATAAGTGGGAGCGCACGGCGCAGGACCAGGAAAAATTCTGGACAAAGTATCTTCGTGATTTGGTGTCACTGATTGGCTTGATAGTTGCGCTGGTTGTGACGCTATCTATTACTTCCGTTGCCGGTTCCGCCCAATCATTACTGATAAGCCTGTTGCATCTGGACGGTATTGAATGGTTAAAACCGGTCTGGCACCTGGTCGGGCTAACTATCTCTATTTTTGCTAACTTCCTGCTGTTCTTCTGGATTTTCTGGCGTCTGCCGCGCCATCGCCCGCGTAAAAAGGCGCTTATTCGCGGCACATTCATTGCAGCGGTTGGCTTTGAAGTTATCAAAATCATCATGACCTACAGTTTACCCGCACTGATAAAGTCACCTTCTGGTGCGGCGTTTGGTTCCGTTCTGGGTTTGATGGCATTTTTCTATTTCTTTGCCCGCCTGACACTGTTTTGTGCCGCGTGGATTGCCACCGCCGAATACAAAGATGACCCGCGGATGCCGGGTAAAACGCACAGTTGATATGCGGATTTACCCCCTCCACAACCATCCAGCAATAAATCATTCAGCACATAAAACCAACCTGTAACTTTTTTTTAACCTAAAAGCAGTTTTATTAACTGATTTTATAAAAAAGAGAAGCATGACAGGGGGGCTTATGTACTGGACTAAAAATTATCATCTTAATGCTTATTTATCACACACCCTGGCCCTGAGACGTGCGTTGAAATGCGCCTTTTGCTATGCGTAATATGGCCTTTCGTTCGATACAAATAAGAAAAATATATGCAAGCCACCATCGCTACTCCAGCCAATACCGAAACTGACGACACGCCCGTCAACTCACGCAGAAAAGTTGTCGTTGCCTCGCTTGTCGGCACCGCCATCGAATTTTTCGATTTCTATATTTACGCCACAGCGGCCGTCATTGTTTTCCCGCATATCTTTTTCCCGCAAGGTGACCCAACAGCAGCCACACTCCAGTCGCTGGCCACGTTCGCCATTGCCTTTGTGGCTCGCCCAATTGGCTCCGCACTGTTCGGCCATTTTGGTGATCGTGTCGGTCGCAAAGTGACGCTGGTGGCATCACTTCTGACGATGGGTGTTTCAACCGTGTTGATTGGCCTGTTGCCAGGCTACGAAACCATCGGCGTATTAGCGCCTATGCTGCTGGCATTGGCTCGCTTCGGGCAAGGCCTGGGCCTGGGTGGTGAGTGGGGCGGTGCTGCATTGCTGGCAACCGAGAATGCACCACCACGCAAACGTGCGTTGTACGGTTCATTCCCACAATTGGGTGCGCCAATTGGCTTCTTCTTTGCTAACGGCACCTTCTTGCTGCTTTCCTGGTTGCTGACTGACGAGCAGTTTATGAGTTGGGGCTGGCGCGTACCGTTTATTCTTTCCGCTGTTCTGGTGATCATCGGTCTGTATGTGCGCGTTTCGCTGCATGAAACCCCAGTGTTTGCCAAAATCGCCAAAGCGGGCAAACAGGTAAAAATACCGCTCGGTACGCTGCTGACTAAGCATCTGAAAGCGACCATCATCGGCACGTTTATCATGCTGGCAACTTACACGCTATTTTACATCATGACGGTCTATTCAATGACCTATAGCACCGCCAAAGTGCCGGTGGGTCTGGGCTTCTCCCGCAACGATGTATTGTGGATGCTAATGATGGCGGTGATTGGTTTTGGCGTGATGGTGCCCATTGCTGGTTATCTGGCTGATAAGTTTGGCCGCCGTAAATGCATGATTGTTATCACCAGTATGATGATTGTGTTTGCGTTAGTCGTATTCCAGCCGATGTTGGGTTCGGGTAACCCGACGCTGGTGATGTTGTTCTTACTGATTGGCCTGAGTCTGATGGGTTTAACCTTCGGCCCAATGGGCGCGTTGCTACCAGAGATGTTCCCAACGGAAGTACGTTATACCGGTGCGTCGTTCTCCTATAACGTGGCATCGATTCTCGGTGCTTCAGTTGCACCATATATCGCAACCTGGTTGCAGGCGAATTATGGTCTGTTCTACGTTGGTTTGTATCTGGCGGCGATGTCAGCGATTACGCTGACTGCGTTGCTGATTTCAAAAGAGACACGTGATTTGTCTCTTTAAAGGCTTGTCGGGTGGATTAGCGCAAGCGACATCCACCCTTTTTAATTCACTTCTTCATTTGCCCCAGAATTCTGCCGCACTGGTTACTATCTCCGTCAGAAGGTGAAATCAGCGCCAGCAGTGCCGCAGCAGGTGTCACAAGCGTAGCCAGTGCGGCAGCAACTGCGCCACGGGCAATCAACGGTCCTGGTTTCACGCCAGCATCCGGGTATTTAAACGTACCGCGCACGTAAAGTGGCGAACGTAGTGTAAGAATGCGAACCCCTTTGCTTTCAGGAGAGATGGTCAAATCGAGCCGCTCGCTGGAAAAGTTGGTGGTGCCGGTGACGTTAATCAGCGCATTTTCCGTATCAAAGGCAAAAATACGCGGTGATGCTACGCCATCACGTAAATCCAGATTCGCAGCCGCGCAGTTTATCCGCACTTCGTCATCACCAAAAATTTGCCCAATGATGTAGTTCCCAACGTTCAGGCCAACAATTTCCATCAGGTTGCGGCTAATTAATCCATCGTTCATCAGCAGTTTCAGATTGCCATCACTGCTACCCAACAACTCGGCGATGGAGTTTCCCCGCCCACGCAACTCCGCATCACCGTTGAGTTCACCGAGTGTTTTCTGCATCGATTCCACTTTCGGCATCAGCTGTTTAAGCTGCAAACGTCGCGCCTGAATATCCGCCTGTCCTTGTATCGGTTTCTTATTGCCTTGCAGATGGATATTGGCGCTGATGGTGCCACCCGCCATGCCAAACTTAAGGGGCTGGAGGCGTAAGTCAGCATTGTTAAGTATCACATGCGTAGTGAGGTTGCTGAGTGGCAGCGTCCCGCGGTGTTCTATATGGCCACCTTTAAAACGCACATCGGCATCCATCACATCCCATTTGTCCGTTTCGAAACGGTCGTATGGCAGAACTTTGCCGCTCGGCTGGACAGTTTTCTCGCCTTTGGCTTGCTCGGCCTGCTTGCCTTGCTGCGCACCTTTGCCGGAGTCCACGCCAATTAACGGCCCTAAATCAGCCAGACGTAGCTGTTTGGACTCCAGGTCACCTTCCAGTTTCGGGCGCGGTTTGCCTTGAGAAAACGTCAGCGAGCCATGAATATCGCTCTCGCCGATGCGCCCGTTAAAGCCCTGATAGCGGAAGACAGACCCTTTTTCCGTATCGATTTTTGCCAGTAGATGTCCGTCAGTTTCAAAGGGTGGGGTATCCGGTAATAACACGCCGGTAAGATCGTAGAGATTACCCAACGAATCACCGGAGAATTTCAGCTGCAGATCCACTCCCCCCATTTTCATCGGGTCATTGATGGTGCCAATAAATGCCACGCGTGAATGACCTGAATGCACATCGGCCTGCACCGGGAAGGCGGTTTCACCTTCGCTACGTAGTGCTAACATGCCGCCAATTTTGCCGCTGCCTTCAATCGGTTCACCGTTGTAGCGCCCACGGACTTTCAGGCCAAAGACATAATCTCCCGCTTTCGCAGCATCTTTCCCTTTTGGTTTGTCCCCTTTTACTTCGCTAAACGGTAACGGTTTACCGAGTGGGTCGACAAAGATTTCCATCTCTGCCTTGGTGAGTTTGTCACTAATCGCAATCCGGCCTTTATCGAACAGGATATGGTCCATTCTGAATGACCAGGCAGACGGCGTTTGACTCGAGTCTTTTGCGGTGTCACCAGCAAAGTTAAACGTCCAGTTATTGTTTTTTTCCGCCAGGCGAATGATTCGCACATCGGGTTGAACGAGCTTAATCCAGGGGATATAAACAGTTTTGGTGAGCAGTGCCAGGGGGGCTAACGTGGCATCGATGCGCGGTAGATGCACCATCGTTATTTCAGGAATATCCGGCGGGTTGCCAAGAATAATATCTTCAGCATGAACATGCGGCCAAGGCACCCAACTGCGCCAGCCCGTATCTTCGTTGTTACGTTCCCATACCACGCCTAAATCGCCACGAATGGTGAATGGTCTACCCAGCTCAGTCGAGACTTTCTGGTTGATGGTCGGTTTGAGCCGATTCCAGTCAAACGTCGCAATAACAATGATTGCTACCACAACCAACAACAATAAAACCCCGACGACTCCACTGGCGACTTTTCCAGTTTTAGTCATGCCTTTCACCTTCTCCTGATGTGGCCCACTTTAACTAAAGATAGTTGAGAGGAACCAATACGGCATCAGGCAAAGCGAGTTAACACACTCTCTAACTGTTCAATTGGGATGGGTCGGGAGAGGAAATAACCTTGCGCCGCAAATGCTGGAGAGTTTTGGACATCGCGCCATTCATCTTCGGTTTCGACACCTTCAACGATGACGCCTTTGCAATAGCGATTCATCAATTGCAGCAACATATTGAATAAATTGCGCCCTTCTTCGCTGTTGCGCAGCATGATGAACAGGTCACGTGCGACTTTGATGTAGTCGTAATGCATCTCACTTAATGCCGAAAAGTTGGCGACTCCCGTACCGAAATCATCCAACCACAACGGGCCAAATTCGTTCATTCCCGCAAGCGTCACCGCATGTGGCTGGGTAATATGTTCAACCAGTTCAAAGCGCACCCACGGCATTTTGTTTATCAGTGCCAGAATCGGCTGATGATCTTTCATGGCCACAAGCGTCGGGCCATCGACATTTACAGACGCCAGGATGCCATAGCCGAGGAAGATGGATTCCCATTCACGCAATAAGTTGAGTTGTTCTTCGATGACCATCAAGCACGTACGGCTTGAGACCGATAAAAAGTAGCGGTCGGGCGGAATACGAATTTCCGGCTCATCTGGGTGCGTGATCAGTGTCAGCAGTTCTATCGCCATTAATCGACCATCGATTTTATAAATCGGCTGGAAGGTGTACCGTCGCTGACACTGCAGCCAGAAACGCCGCTCTTGCAAATTTTCGACACTCGCTTCAAGCGTATTAAGCCGGTGAGTGATCTGCTTAAACTTCATCATGGGGGTCCTGTTTAACTTCATAACTCGGATGGCTCATCGTCAAGTTATCGGCGTAGTGCATGAGAACTTTATGCTCGCTTTCAGTACAACTGAAATGAAAGCGAGTTCCTTCACACTAGCAATAAACTGTCCTAGTTCAAAGTTTTCCAAAACATCGTTTTAAAATGTTTGACTCGTTTTTAGCCGACCAGCAAACTAACAGCAATTTCATTAATTCAGGTCTACTGCTATGCCAACGCGCAAAATCGCCGTCATCGGCGAATGTATGATTGAACTGTCGCAAAAAGGTGCGGAAGTTAGCCGCGGCTTTGGTGGCGACACGCTTAACACTTCCGTTTATATCGCCCGCCAGGTTGATGCTGACGCGCTCGAAGTCCATTACGTGACCGCGCTGGGTGAAGATAACTTCAGCCAACAAATGCTAGACGCATGGCAACAAGAGAATGTGCATACCGAACTGACACAGCGCCTGGAGCACCGTTTACCAGGCCTGTATTACATTGAAACTGACTCAACTGGCGAACGCACTTTCTACTATTGGCGCAACGAAGCCGCAGCTCGCTTCTGGCTGGAGAGCGAGCAAGCTCAAGCAATCTGCGCGCAACTGGCTCAGTTCGATTATCTGTATCTGAGTGGCATCAGCCTGGCTATCCTCAATGCTGCGAGCCGTGAAAAGCTGATGGCGTTGCTGACTCAATGCCGCGCTAACGGTTGCAAGGTTATCTTCGATAACAACTATCGTCCGCGCCTGTGGGCAAGCCGTGAAGAG
>DATERH010000033.1:0-4398 GCA_035271785.1 Buttiauxella sp. | reverse complement strand
CAAGCTCAAACCCGTAAGCCTCGTTAACATGTTGCAGATACTTTTTGTCGTACTGCTTTGTGCTATATACCGCGAGTTTCATAAGACTTTCTCCAGTGATTTTGCATTCACGTTAGCATGATTAAAATAATCTTACAATTTCTAAAATATTATTGAATTCAATAAGTTCTATCAATTATTCTAGAGCATATGTACACCCTAACTCCATGATATTCATATCCACTGATTTCTTAAGGAGGAGTTGCACAACAGAGATATCTGCTCGTTTTATTCTAGGGGTGCTATGGGGGAAGCAAAAGTCACAACAAGTGCTTATGTTTCGGTAAGTGGTTTACCAACACCTGAAAATATGGCTACCTTTAGCTGTTCAAATGACGTAGCTCTTTGAATGTCTTAACATCGAAGGTAGTATTATTGCTATCGTTTTAAAATGACAGGGAGACCGAATGTACAACCATAATCGGGAAAAAAGTCATTTCGAGGAGAAAGCCTCAGAGATTGAAAATCTTGCGCAGCGAATTGCCACAAAGCATTTGCTTTATGGTACCTCTGGCATGTTTTTTGAAACTCAACAACTTGTTGCTCATCTGAGAAGGGAGATCGAATCGCATTGCTTGACATGGTCAGGCGGGATCCAATTTCTTGATGAACAGATACATCATCTTAAGGAACAGGATGATTTACTCACATTCAATAAGGCTAAATTATTCATTGTTGTTGAAAAAAATCGGACAACAACGACAACTATAGCGCTTAAACAGATCGGTTTCGTTGCCGGTGGGGCGCAAGTATATGGGGGCGCTAGTTTATGCGTCGGTTCGCTGGGTCTTGCCTGTGCTGCGTATGGTGCACCTATGATTACTCATGGGCTAAACAACATGTATGAAAATGGATACTATCTTCTCTATCGTGAAGATCGGTCTGGCACACTAAGAGATGCTTATCGGTACGCAGCAGCGAAGCTCGGATATGGGAATAATGAAGCTGATATTGTCTATGGTGTAGTTGATATCTCTTTATCTGCCTATGGCGCGGGCAGAAGAGTACTGGCTCCCAGAGAAAAATCCTGGAGTCTGTTTCGCAACATCGAATCTGATTATATCAGAGGATGGCAAGAGGCTTCTAAAACAGCGATGGCTCTGGATTTAACCAGTGGAAGCGTCACAGGTTGGCAGATGTACCAAATAGCTAAAGAGAATTAATTATGTCGGAACAGTTCGAGTTGTCATTAACCCCACCGATTCTACCTGCTGTATGCTATTTTATTGTATCTATTGCCATTTTTTTCTTTTTGTACCTCGGGAAACTCAAGGTCAACAGGCTTCGTAAATATCCTCTTTTCATAGCCTATACGCTGTTTGTGATAGCTATTGCAGCCATTCAAATTAACGTTTTTGCCAACGGCTATGAGTTTGTTAGCGGTTTTTTACATATTGATTTTGATCCCTGGCGGTACGACTCAGTGTATTGGGGGTCATTCATATTCGCCATGCTTTACCTGCTGGCAATGCCAAGGAACAGGTATTAATTTCACAACTCTGCTCTGTGATTATTCTTGTACTTATGCGTAACCAATTGAACCGAAGATATATTCTTTAGATTACGCATAGCAAAAAAATTACCGCTTACTATTACAGCATCTATTCTTAACTTGGCATTAACTTCAACTTAACTGCCAAACATGCGACAATGATCGGCAATGTCGGCTTAATTCTTTCGCTAAATCAGGATATTAACTGCCCATGAAGGGTAAATACAAAGCCGCGATTGCGCTTTTACTGCTGTTGATTTTGGTGCCGCTGACGCTGCTGATGACGCTCGCCCAGTGGGTGCCAACGCTCGCCGGGATCTGGCTCCCCGTCGGAACGCGTATCGCTTTCGAGGAAAGCCCAAAACTCACCCGTCACGCGCTGGTGATCCCCGATCTTCGTTATCTGGTGGATGAGTGTGAAATTGCGCGTATCGATAACGTGACATTGTCACACCCAAGCCGCTGGAAACTTGATGTAGGCACCCTTGAACTTAACTCCGTCTGCCTCAGCAAACTCCCTCAATCTGCGCCGTCGACGGTAGCACCCAAAACGCTGGCCCAGTGGCAGGCTGTGTTACCGAATACCTGGCTGACGGTGCATCGTCTTTCTCTTGCCCCCTGGCAGCAGTGGGAGGGCGAACTTCATGCCTCACTCACTCCCGCCAGTCAGGAAATCACCTATAAAGGCGAGCAGGTCAGCATTAAAGGCCAGCTACGGGGACAAACCCTCTCTGTCAGTCAATTCGATATTCGCCTTCCAGACCAGGCTCAGCCTGTCAAACTGGTCGGGAAATTTACCCTGCCGCTGGTGCCGGACGGTGTGCCGGTGAAAGGGCACGCCGTTGCCACCTTTAACGTGCCACAGTTGACCTCTCTGGTCGATGCCGATCTGGACTGGGAAGACAATCAGGGGCAACTGGTGGTGATGGCGCGGGACAATCCCGATCCGCTGCTCGACCTGCCGTGGCAGATTACCGCCGAACAGCTGAATATCAGCGACGGACGCTGGAACTGGGCGCTGCCCGGCCTGCCGCTGAGCGGGCGTGTTGGCCTGCGTATTGATAACTGGCAGCAGGGGCTGGAAAAAGCCACCGTTTCCGGGCGACTGAATGTGCTCACGCAGGGCGATGCGGGCAAAGGTAATGCGGTGCTGAATATCGGCCCGGGTTCGCTTAGCATGGAAAACAGCGATATGCCGCTGTATTTGAGCGGCGAGGCGAAACAAAACGATCTCATCCTCTACGCCAAACTCCCGGCCAAGCTGACCGGAAGCCTCAACGATCCGCAGCTTTCCTTTGAACCCGGCGCGCTGCTGCGTTCGCGCGGTCGCATTATCGATTCGCTGGATATTGATGAAATCCGCTGGCCGCTGGCGGGCGTGAAGCTCACGCAAAAAGGCGTAGATGGCCGACTTCAGGCCATTCTGCGCGCGCATGAAAATGAAATGGGCGATTTCGAACTGCACCTGGACGGTCAGGCCAACGACTTTTTACCTGATAATGGCCTGTGGCAGTGGCGCTACTGGGGAAAAGGGAGCTTTACGCCTATGCACGCCCGCTGGGACGTCGCCGGTAAAGGCGAGTGGCGCGACGCACTTATTGAGTTAACCGAACTCTCGACCGGATTCGACAAGCTCCAGTACGGCACCATGACGGTAGGCGAGCCGCGCCTGGTACTGGATACCCCCGTTCGCTGGAACCGCGATCCGGCCAAACCCTCCTTTAGCGGCGCTCTGGCGCTGAATGCCGGACAAACCACGTTCTCCGGCGGAAGCGTACTGCCGCCCTCGGTTCTGACCTTCAGCGTCGACGGCACCGACCCGACTATTTTCCAGTTTAAGGGCGACCTCCATGCCGACAAAATTGGTCCGGTACAAGTCAATGGACGCTGGGACGGCGAACGCCTTCGTGGTCAGGCCTGGTGGCCGAAACAGTCGCTCACCGTGTTCCAGCCGCTGATCCCACCCGACTGGAAAATGACGCTGCACGACGGCGAACTGTATGCACAGGTTGCCTTCTCGGCTGCGGCCGGTCAGGGCTTTGAGGCGGGCGGACACGGGGTGCTGAAATCCGGCAGCGTCTGGATGCCGGATAACCAGATTAACGGTATCGACTTTGTCCTGCCGTTCCGTTTTAGCGAAGGCACATGGTCGCTGGGTACGCGCGGGCCGGTCACATTGCGTATTGGCGAGGTGCAAAACCTGGTCACGGCGAGGAATATCACCGCGGATTTGCAGGGGGACTACCCCTGGAGCGAGGAGAACCCGCTGTTGCTCACCAACGTCAAGGTTGAGGTACTGGGCGGGAAAATCACCATGCAGCAGTTGAGGATGCCGCAGCACGATCCGGCACTGCTGCGCGTGGACAATATCTCGTCCAGCGAGCTGGTAAGCGCCGTCAATCCGAAACAGTTTGCGATGTCCGGGCCGGTCAGCGGCGCGCTACCGTTCTGGCTGGACAATGAAAGATGGATCATCAAAGATGGCTGGCTGACCAATCCGGGGCCGATGACGCTGCGTCTCGACAAAGACACGGCTGATGCCATTGTGAAAGACAATATGGTCGCAGGGGCGGCGATTAACTGGTTACGCTATATGGAAATTTCCCAATCGTGGACAAAACTCAATGTAGATAATCTGGGTGTATTAACGCTGCAGGCGACCATTAAAGGCACCAGCCGCGTTGATGGCAAAAGCAGCTCCGTTAACCTGAATTACACCCACGAAGAGAACGTATTTACCCTCTGGCGCAGCCTGCGCTTTGGGGACAACCTGCAAACATGGTTTGAGCAACATGCGGCGATACCGGGTCTCCGCAGTTCGACGGGCAAGGAAAGTGAGGAACAACAATGAAAAAGATGGCTGGTGT
>DATERH010000032.1:0-13663 GCA_035271785.1 Buttiauxella sp. | reverse complement strand
AAGGACAGACAAACATCAAGAAAAGTCCATATTTCTGTTGGCGCATTATGGAGTTGTCTTACATAATGCGCCGCGTTCATGTCCTCACAATGGCGTAACGTCTATGGAATTTCTGTTTATCGGCCTGGATCTACATACCGGGCTCTTGTTGTTACTTGCTCTGGCATTTGTTCTCTTCTACGAAGCGATCAATGGCTTCCATGACACTGCGAATGCAGTGGCAACCGTTATCTATACACGTGCAATGCGATCGCAAGTTGCGGTGGCAATGGCTGCGTTATTTAACTTTCTCGGCGTTCTGCTGGGGGGATTGAGTGTGGCGTATGCGATTGTGCATATGTTGCCAACCGATCTGCTGTTGAACGTAGGTTCCGCTCATAGCCTCGCCATGGTGTTCTCCATGCTGTTGGCCGCTATTATCTGGAACCTTGGCACCTGGTATTTTGGGCTGCCAGCCTCCAGCTCCCATACGCTTATCGGTGCCATTATTGGTATTGGTTTGACGAACGCGTTGATGACCGGCTCCTCGGTCGTTGATGCGCTGAATATCCCGAAAGTCATTGGGATTTTCATGTCGTTGATCCTCTCCCCAATCGTGGGTCTGGTGGTTGCGGGCGGGTTAATATTCTTGCTACGTCGCTACTGGAGCGGCACCAAGAAGCACCGTCGTATCCACCTCACACCAGCTGAACGCGAAAAACAAGACGGCAAGAAAAAACCGCCATTCTGGACACGTATCGCCCTGATTCTCTCCGCCATTGGCGTGAGCTTCTCTCATGGTGCGAACGACGGTCAGAAAGGCATTGGTTTGATTATGCTGGTGCTGATTGGTGTGGCTCCTGCGGGCTTCGTGGTGAATATGAATGCTTCCGGTTACGACATTACTCGTACTCGCGATGCCATCACTCACCTCGAGCAATACTACGCCCAGCACAGCGATGCTATTAAGCACGTCATTGACCTCAATCCGGTTATCCCAACCCCTGAAGAAGTGAAGGGCCAGGATAAACCTGTTGAGTTCCATTGCGATGCCGGCCGCGCCATGATTGCGGTGCAGCGTGCGAAAGAGATGCTGAGCAATATCGATAGCTACGACAAGCTGAGCGTTGAGCAGCGTAGCCATATGCGCCGCCTGTTACTGTGCATCTCTGATACCTCAGAAAAAGTAGCTAAGCTTCCGGAAACCACTTCAGAAGATAAGCGCTTCCTGAAAAAGCTGAAAACTGACTTGCTGTATACCATCGAGTACGCACCAATCTGGATTATCATGGCGGTCGCTTTGGCGCTCGGCATCGGTACGATGATCGGCTGGCGTCGTGTGGCGACAACTATCGGTGAGAAGATTGGTAAAAAAGGCATGACGTATGCGCAGGGTATGTCCGCGCAGTTGACCGCCGCCGTCTCCATTGGTGTTGCCAGCTACACCGGTATGCCCGTTTCCACAACACACGTTCTTTCTTCTTCCGTAGCGGGGACGATGTTGGTTGATGGTGGCGGTTTGCAGCGTAAAACGGTAACCAATATCATGATGGCCTGGGTGCTTACGCTGCCCGTGTCGATTATGCTGTCGGGTGGCTTGTACTGGATTTCACTGCATTTCATCTAAGGTCTTGTGTCGGATGGCGCTACGCTTATCCGACCGACAAACCATAAAAACAAAAGCGGGTCAGTTTACTGGCCCGCTTTTTTAATGCGCCCAACTCCTCAATGCCAAATCATTAGACCAATCAAGCTTATTGCGACTAATCCACACAAGGCGCTGGTCAAAATAAACTGGCGGCGCAGGCGCTCACAACGGCGGATAAATTCGTCATCGTGATGATCAAGATAACGCTGGGCGTAGATATAACTCACTAAACGGATCTGTTTGCTGGGCTGCCCATGAGAGGTAAAGAATCCGCCTCCGTCGACATACTGATAAAGCAGCGGATCGCATCCGCGCAGTACCACCAGCAACGCGCGCAAAGATGAGTAATAACGCGCCATATTCACAACACAAACTACACAAAGCGCCCAAAAAAGCGCAACGGTGCTGATCATCATAATTCCCCCCCCCGGTGAAGCCCCAGAACATCACTCCAGGGCAACCTCTCACCCCGAAAACTAGAAAGACTATTCAGCGAGCCCAAAAAACCGATCCAGTTCACATTACTATTTCGGAACGGCTTATTTAATAGTGTAGGAGATCTGTTAATTTTTTTGCCATATCGTTAACCATTATCAAAGCGATAAAAAGTATTTAAGGCTTATATGTATACAGCGGTGGCACATTGACGGTATCTATCGTTCGCTATAGGGTAGAAATATCATCTACAATTTAAGTCCTTACACGCGGGTATCACAGATGAAATGTATCGTGCTATCCGACCAGGCTGGTCATCGACAACTTATGGAAGGAGTAAAATTATGGCTTACAAACACATTCTGATCGCGGTAGATCTCTCCCCGGAGAGCAAAGTACTGGTGGAAAAAGCGGTTTCTATGGCTCGGCCATACAACGCGAAGGTTTCCCTGATTCATGTCGATGTAAATTACTCTGATCTCTATACCGGATTGATCGATGTAAATCTGGGTGATATGCAGAAACGTATTTCTGAAGAAACACACAACGCACTGAGCGAATTGTCTACCACTGCGGGCTATCCGATTACTGAAACGCTGAGCGGCAGCGGCGATCTTGGCCAGGTTTTGGTGGATGCAATTAAGAAGTACGACATGGATTTAGTGGTCTGTGGTCATCACCAGGACTTCTGGAGCAAACTGATGTCTTCTGCTCGCCAGCTGATCAACACCGTTCACGTTGATATGTTGATTGTTCCACTGCGTGACGAAGACGAAGATTAATTTACCCTCCGTCTTTCACGTTGCAGGTGCGTTGGCTGTGTTCTCTTGCCGCCTTCCTGCAACATGAAATACATTGGGTATAACTACTTTGAGCCCCACAGTGCGTAACACCGTTAGTTTAAGAACGAGATATCCGGGGCGACCACCGGGTTTGGCATCCCTCCGGGAACCCAATCCCGGTGTTTCCCCTCATTCATTGGCTTATGTGAACGGTGTTACCGCACTGCGGGGCTTTTCGATAACTTAAACTGCTGTACCCGAATAAATATCAAAACGGTGCCCTTTGGTCACCACCGCATTATGCGTTTCCACACCTGCCAACGGCGGTGCGTAATCCGGGCGTTTCACCACCACGCGTTTTGTGGCGAGCAACCGTGCGGGTGCCAGTAAACCATCTGCATCTTCGTCCGGCCCAACCAGCGACTGGAACACGCGCATCTCTTTCTTCACCAGCGCACTTTTCTGCTTATGCGGGAACATTGGGTCGAGATAGACCACTTCCGGGCGCGGTGTAATATCGCTTAATGCCGTCAGGCTCGAGGCGTGGATAAGTTGCAAGCGCTCCTGCAACCAGCCGCCAATTTCGGCGTCCTGGTAGCCACGACGTAAACCATCATCCAGCAACGCTGCGACCACCGGATTACGCTCCAACATTCGCACTCGGCAGCCGACAGATGCCAGCACAAACGCATCACGTCCTAGCCCCGCTGTGGCATCCACCACATTGGGCAGATATCCGCTCTTAATCCCCACCGCTTTTGCGACTGCCTCACCGCGACCACCGCCAAACTTGCGGCGATGTGCCATTGCTCCCGAGACAAAATCGACAAAAATACCGCCGAGTTTTGGCTCATCGCGTTTACGCAACTCAAGGTGTTCTGGGGTTAAAACCAACGCCATCAGGGACTCGTCATCATGCTCAAGCCCCCAGCGTTCACTCAAAATAGATAAGGCGCCGGAGTCGGCGCCTGTTTCAGTCAGTAGACAGATTTTCACAGAATAAATCAGCCCTTAATCCCGTAATGGGCCAACATCGCATCGAGCTGTGGTTCGCGGCCACGGAAGCGTTTGAACAGCTCCATTGGCTCCTCAGAACCGCCACGGGTCAGGATGTTATCGAGGAAAGACTGCCCGGTTTCACGGTTGAAAATACCTTCATCTTCAAAGCGCGAGAATGCATCTGCCGCCAGCACATCAGCCCACAGATAGCTGTAGTAACCCGCAGCATAACCACCCGCAAAGATATGACTGAACGCATGCGGGAAACGGCCCCACTTCGGTGATGGCACCACGGCAACCAGCTTCTTGATCTCAAACAGAGTTTCTAGCACTTTCGCGCCCTGCTCTGGATTAAACTCAGCGTGCAGACGGAAGTCGAACAAACCGAACTCAAGCTGGCGCAGAATAAACAGCGCGGCCTGGTAGTTCTTCGCCGCCAGCATTTTATCCAGCAGCTCTTTTGGCAATGGCTTGCCCGTTTCGTAATGGCCAGAGATAAACGCCAGCGCTTCCGGCTCCCAGCACCAGTTTTCCATAAACTGGCTCGGCAACTCAACGGCATCCCACGGCACACCGTTGATGCCAGAAACACCTGCGGTTTCCACTTTGGTCAGCATATGGTGCAGACCGTGGCCAAACTCATGGAACAGCGTGGTCACTTCGTCATGGGTAAACAGCGCAGGTTTGCCATTAACCGGACGATTAAAGTTACAGATAAGGTAAGCGACGGGCTTTTGCAGCGAGCCATCAGCTTTGCGTAGCTGCCCAACACAATCGTCCATCCACGCCCCACCGCGTTTGTTTTCACGCGCATACAGGTCTAGGTAGAAGCTACCGCGCAACTCATTTTTCTCGTCATACAGCTCGAAGAAACGCACGTCAGAATGCCAGACGTCGATATCTTTACGCTCTTTTGCGGTGATGCCATAAATGCGTTTCACCACTTCGAACAAACCATTTACCGCGCGCTCTTCCGGGAAATACGGGCGCAGTTGCTCGTCGCTGATGCTGTACAAATGCTGCTTCTGTTTTTCGCTGTAATAGGTGATGTCCCACGGTTCCAGCTCATCAACATTGAACTCTTTTTTGGTAAACTCGCGCAGTTGTGCCAGTTCAGCTTCACCTTGCGGACGGGCGCGTTTAGCGAGATCGGTTAAGAACTCCAGCACTTGCTGCGGGTTCTCAGCCATCTTAGTCGCGAGTGATTTTTCCGCGTAATTACCAAAGCCCAGCAATTCTGCCAGTTCGTGACGCAGTGCGAGAATTTCTTCCATCACTGGCGTGTTATCCCACTTCCCGGCGTTCGGCCCTTGATCAGAGGCGCGAGTGGCGTAGGCACGATACATCTCTTCGCGCAATTCGCGGTTGTCGCAGTAGGTGAGGACAGGTAAATAGCTTGGGATATCCAGCGTCAACAGCCAGCCGTCTTTCTCTTTCGCTTCAGCTTGATCACGTGCTGCCGCCATGGCGCTTTCCGGCATACCCGAAAGTTCGGCATCATCGGTGACAAGTTTCGTCCAGCCCTGAGTCGCATCCAACACGTTGTTGCTGTAGGTCGAACCTAACTCAGACAAACGCGCCGCAATTTCGCCATAACGCTTTTGTTTTTCTTCTGGCAGCCCGATACCTGAAAGCTCAAAATCACGCAGTGCGTTATCTACCGACTTCTTCTCGGCAACACTGAGATCAGCATAATTCGCGCCATCACGCAGATTGCGATACGCCTGATAAAGCCCTTCGTTCTGGCCTACCCAGGTGCTGTATTCAGACAGCAACGGCAGCGTCTGCTCGTAAGCTTCACGCAGTTCCGGGCTGTTTTGCACTGCATTCAAATGGCTCACTGGCGAGAAAATGCGCCCCAGGCGGTCATCAACTTCAGCCAGTGGCTGGCAAAGATTTTCCCAGGTATAAGGTGCGCCCTGTGCCACCACACTTTCGACTTTCGCACGGCAATCATCCAGTGCTTGCTGCACAGCTGGGACAATATGTTCAGGTTTCAAAGCGGAAAACGGCGGCAGGTCGAAAGGCGTCAACAATGGATTGGTCATAAGCGCGGTTCCTGATATCTGATAAGTAGAGCGCTATGTGCTCCACAGAAAATTTATATACCTAAATAATTCAAGCAGTCGGTAGGCGGCAAGGAAGAGAATCCCCGAGAGCTTACTTGGGTCACAGACCGGGGTGAGCAAACGCTGCCAACACACCTACAGCTTGAAGTATGACGGGTATAAAGCAATACCCTTTAACATGAGGCTTAGTGTAGTTAATTTCAATGCCAGGCGGCGAGCATAAGGCTGTATACTGTGCAGAATAGTTGTTCTTCTTTTGTCTTTGGAAACCCTTCAAGCCATGCTCAGTTATCGCCACAGCTTTCACGCCGGCAACCATGCCGACGTATTGAAACATACCGTTCAATCCTTAATCATTGAATCGTTGAAGGAGAAGGATAAACCTTTCCTTTACTTGGACACACATGCGGGAGCTGGCCGATACAAACTGAGCAGCGAACACGCCGAGCGTACCGGTGAATACCTGGAAGGTATCAGCCGTATCTGGAAACACGATGATTTGCCCACTGAGCTTGAAGCATATATTGGCGCGGTTAAAGCTTATAACCACGGTGGACAACTGCGTTATTACCCAGGCTCTCCGTTGATTGCGCGCCAACTTCTGCGCGAGCAAGACAGCCTGCAACTGACCGAGTTGCACCCGTCTGATTTCCCGCTGCTGCGTTCTGAATTCCAGAAAGACAATCGCGCTCGCGTTGAACGCGCTGACGGTTATACCCAACTGAAGTCAAAACTGCCGCCAGTTTCGCGCCGTGGTCTGATTCTTATCGACCCGCCGTACGAGATTAAAACTGACTACCAGGCTGTCGTCACTGGCATCAACGAAGGCTATAAGCGTTTTGCGACAGGCACTTACGCGCTGTGGTATCCGGTCGTTATGCGTCAGCAAATCAAACGTATGCTGCGCGAGCTGGAAGAAACCGGTATTCGCCGTATTCTGCAAATCGAGTTAGCGGTTCTTCCGGACAGCGACCGCCGCGGTATGACCGCCTCCGGTATGATTGTTATCAACCCACCGTGGAAACTCGAACAGCAAATGGCTAATGTACTGCCGTGGCTGCATAAAACGCTGGTGCCATCTGGCAACGGCTCGACCACGCTAAGCTGGGTAGTTCCTGAGTAAGCCCACCGTCAGGGCTATCAGAGCTATCGGTGGAACCAATTTCTCGACGCGTTACAATTGCGAAAATTTTTTCGACTCAATAGGGAAACATCATGACCAAACATTATGACTACCTCGCCATTGGCGGCGGCAGCGGCGGCATTGCCTCCATTAACCGTGCGGCAATGTATGGGAAGAAATGCGCTCTCATTGAGGCGAAAGAGTTGGGCGGGACCTGCGTCAACGTCGGTTGCGTGCCGAAAAAAGTGATGTGGCATGCGGCACAAATCGCAGAAGCTATCCATAACTACGGCCCGGACTACGGTTTTGACACCACGGTGAATAAATTCGACTGGGACAAACTGATCGCCAACCGCACCGCGTATATCGACCGCATCCACACCTCTTACGACAACGTTCTGGGTAAAAACAACGTTGACGTGATTCGTGGCTTTGCCAAGTTTGTTGATGCGCACACGGTGGAAGTTAACGGCGAAACCATCACCGCAGACCATATTCTGATTGCGACCGGTGGCCGCCCAAGCCATCCATCAATTCCGGGTGCGCAATTCGGTATTGATTCCGACGGTTTCTTCGCACTGCCCGCGCTGCCAAAACGTATTGCCGTGGTGGGTGCGGGTTATATCGCCGTTGAAATCGCAGGCGTGGTGAACGCGCTGGGTTCCGAAACGCATCTGTTCGTGCGCCAACATGCGCCGCTGCGTACTTTTGATCCGCTGATTGTCGAAACGTTGCTGGAAGTTCTCAACACGGAAGGCCCAACGCTGCACACTCAAGCCGTGCCGAAAGCCGTTGAGAAGAATGCCGATGGCAGCCTGACGCTGCATCTGCAAGATGGCCGTTCTGAAACTGTAGATTGCCTGATTTGGGCGATTGGCCGTGAACCTGCAACGGACAGCTTCAATTTGGCTGTTACCGGTGTGAAAACCAACGCTAAAGGCTATATCGACGTCGATAAATTCCAGAACACCAGCGTGTCAGGTATTTACGCCGTGGGTGACAACACAGGTGCGGTGGAACTCACACCGGTTGCCGTGGCTGCGGGTCGTCGCTTGTCTGAGCGTCTGTTTAACAACAAGCCAGACGAGCATTTAGATTACAGCAACGTGCCAACCGTAGTGTTTAGCCACCCGCCAATCGGCACGGTCGGTTTAACCGAACCGCAGGCGCGTGAGCAATACGGCGACGACAACGTGAAAGTGTATAAATCTGCCTTCACCGCGATGTATACCGCAGTGACTTCGCACCGCCAGCCATGCCGTATGAAACTGGTCTGCGCAGGCCCGGACGAGAAAATTGTCGGCATTCACGGTATCGGCTACGGTATGGATGAAATGCTGCAAGGCTTTGCGGTAGCACTGAAAATGGGCGCGACCAAGAAAGATTTCGATAACACCGTGGCAATTCACCCGACCGGCTCGGAAGAATTCGTTACGATGAGATAAGAGGTTAGTGTAGAAAAACCGACCTACACCTTTGTCACTCTGGAAAACTGGCCCTCACAAGCCAGTTTTTTTATGTCTGTTTTTAATGGTTGTGATTCTGATTTTAAATTCTTTCCTACATAAAATATCGAACATGTTGTCTCAGTTTGATTAGTGGATCTCTGAGTGATCTTCACCAAAACCTATGTAAAAGAGAAGATTTAACACCACGCGCAAAGCATTGAATATTCAACTATTAATTGTAATTAATTATATAAAACCAAAAATATAGTTAAAGTAAACATAATATGCTTAATTAAATTAAGAATGGTTATATAAAGTAATGATGTGAGGAGTTTAACAATTTGTTTAAACTCATAACCACACTAACATTGAACCAAGTCACATTTCATATGTTACGGGTAAAAATACCTTGTCAACCATTTCTGATGGTTATATAACGTAACCAAAGGTAAGGATTGTTACTGTCATGAACAGGCAAAACCTAAACCAGAAAAGACTTTTTATATCTTTTCCGGTTTAGGTTTTTTTTTGCCTATGAGAATGTTGATAACTTTGTAGGAGGTTCATCTTTATGCTGTGGCAATACCATGTGGACTATCTTTGCATTTAGCAGAAATAGATTTTAGGTAGTTATAAATCACATTCAATTAATAATGTCGTTTGAGCGATAGGGATTGTTATAAGCATATTATTTGAAAGATAGGGCTTGCATCACTTCCGATAAATAAATATATCTAGGTAATCATTATGAAAAAAATGAACAATTCTTTCTTATTTTTGACCGCATCTATATTATTATCCACAGCTGCTCATGCTACTCAGGCGCCACCAACCCAATACGATGATGTAGTTGAAAACTATCTTGCGCCAGGAAAAGGAAGCACTGTTTCAGCATTAACTAATCTCTCAAACAATTCCCGTTGGTATGGCACATATCGTCTGAAAGCTGGATATTTAAATTATGACAGCACCAATGCAGGATATTTACAGCTGAATGGCCGTCTGCGCGGGAAAACATATTTTGCCGAAAAGACTGCGATCATCGGTGACTTCTGGTTGAAGGGGCAGGAAAACTACGTCCAGAATGGTAGAAATAATACCAACGGCTTTGATGACTTTGATGAAAAAGTTAGCTGGGAACAATTCAGATTTGGTATTTCACATGATGATCTCGGTGCATTGATGTATGGAAAACATACTGCAACCTGGAGCTTATTCACTGTAGATATGGGCTCTCAGGGATTGTTTGATACTCAAGGTGATGCAGGTCTGAAAAATGCCGGTAAATTCCTCTATAAAAAACAATTCCCGAATAATCTCTTCTTATCAGGTAGTTGGGACTATGACTCACATATTTATGGCATTGATGTAGGCTATCAGACAGCTGATATATACAGCTACAAACCAAACGACTATGGTCTCTATGTATCGATGCACAACGGCTAGCCTTCAGTCGTAGTGGGTAATAAACCTATTCTCGGTAATGTGAATATCAATAGAAAAAATACTGGTGGTGACAGAAATTCAGATTCCCCTTTCAGTCGAGACAGTACCACACTTAATACATATGCACTTTCAGGATACGGTAATATTAGTGGCCAGTATCGTGTGGTAGGTCAAACAGCATATTCTAAACGCGATGACAGCGAAACAACAGAACAAATAAGAGATCGCGGTTGGGCGAAAGGTGGCTTAGGATTTTCTGCAACAGCGGGTGTGCAGAAATTCCCTGAGAAATTATCTGGATTCAGTTACATCCTTTACAACACATGGGAGGAAATTGGCGGTGCCAGTATAACACCGCAGGTTGAATACTGGTTTGGTTCCCCAAATTTACGCGCATGGTTGTCATATACCTGGGAAGAAAAAAGTAACGATACTACCCGTGTAGAATTGCAGTGGGATTTTTAACTGAATTTGTATAAAAGGAGTAATCAATGAGAACACTACTGACATCAAATTTTGACCGGAATAGAAATACAAATCATCGTGTTTCATTTAACGATAATCGGACGATACCAGAAATACCTAGCCGTAAGAAAGTACTGAGTACACTGGCAGCAAGCACTGCAATGGCCGGTATGCTAATGACCTCTTTTAATGCCACAAGTGCAGCGCAACCACAAATTGAGAACGCTAAACAACCCAATGTGGTAATGATCGTTCTTGATGATATGGGTTTTTCGGATATTGGTGCTTTTGGCTCCGAAATTAAAACGCCTAATATCGATCTGCTCGCATATTCAGGATTACGCTATAACCGTTTTGATACCAGTTCTATGTGTGCCCCAACGCGGGCCGCTCTGATGACGGGACGCAACAACCAGACCGTGAATATGGAGGAATTACCGCCTGCAGGTAATGCCCCTGCGGCAACGGTTCCTCTCGGCACGGGTGCTGCCAATAGTGGTGAAATGCCAACGAATGCACAAAACGTTGCTCAGGCCCTGCATGCTGCCGGATACGCAACCTATGCGCTGGGAAAATGGCACCTTGCTCCGGAATACAAGGATGCGCCGGAAAGGAACCAGCAATTCTGGCCAAAACAACGCGGTTTTGATTACTACTACGGCTTCCTGAGCGGTCATGCGAATCAGTATCATCCTGATTTGGTTGAGAATAATACCCCACTGCCTAAGCCAGATAAACCCGGTTACCATCTGTCTGTTGATCTGGTCGATCATGCGATTGATGCGTTCAAGCAAGGCTCAGATAAGCCAAAGTTTGTCTATCTGGCCCTGGGGGCTGCGCACTCGCCGCTTCATGTTCCTGAGTCCTATATAGATGCCTATAAAGGAAAGTACTCTCAGGGATGGGACCAACTCCGCCTTGAGCGTTTTGAACGACAAAAGCAACTGGGTATCATTCCAGCAAATACAGTTCTCCCTCCTCGTGAAAAAGGCGATGCAGCATGGGACTCTCTGGATCAGCAACATAAACGCGTTTTCAGCCGCTTTATGGAAACCTATGCAGGATTCATCACACACACCGATGAGCAAATTGGTCGTTTGGTGAGTTACCTCAAAGCCACTAATCAATTCGACAATACTGTCATCATGCTAATTACTGATAATGGTGCCGCACCTGAAGGAGGCGAGAATGGTGGTTTCCGTCAGGCGTACGGGGACAAAACAACCGTAGCAGAGATGGATGCCAATCTTAACGAAGCTGGCGGTCCGAATACCTATATGCTTTATCAGCGTCCGTGGGCTTACGCAGGTGGCACACCATTCCGCCGCTACAAATTGTGGCCACACCTTGGTGGTGTTCGCACGCCGCTGATTGTCTCCTGGCCGGTTAAAATTAAGACTCCGGGAGCCATCCGTCATCAGTATGTCAGTGCCGTTGATCTGGCACCAACACTCCTTAACGCAGCGGGCACGCAGTTTGCGGACTCGGTCGATGGTGTGAAGCAGATACCTGTTGCAGGCAAATCATTCCTGCCAACATTCAATTCTGACAAAGCAAAAACCCGCAATGTTCAATACTTTGAGATGCGTGGACAACGTGCAATCACTCAAGGCAAATGGCGTGCTGTAGCCATGCATCGTATCAATACGGATTATTCCGCGGATCAATGGCAATTATTTAACACAGAAAACGATTTTTCTGAGTCTAAAGATGTGTCAGCTCAGAATCCTAAGAAACTGGAGGAGATGAAAAAACTCTGGTGGGAAGAGGCCAAAAAATACAGTAACCCTGCGGTGATAGATCCCGTTCCATTCTTTTATAAATTCAACAGAATGGAAGACGGATTAACATCAAACTGATGATGAACCCCGCGTTTTCGCGGGGTCATTTTCCAAAGACTGAAGGTGACTATCTGTCGTGATGTGCTCAAAACCGATGCATATAATTGCCTGAGTATTTGCAACAAATTACGTTTTAATTTGGACATAACAAAGGTTGTTACTGTAAGCAAATACAGGTAAACAAGGTGGGTCTTTTTTCACCAGATTTGTTCAGCGTAATGGTGTTTCTTATGCAAGTTGCACCATTGGCTGTTTATTTATCTCAGTACACTTACCAGGATCAGAGAAGCTAATTATGGACAAGAAAATACAGAACTTTCAGTTAATGGCAAAACCTTCTGGTTCAGTATGTAATCTTGACTGTACTTACTGCTTCTACCTGGAAAAAGAAATGCTTTATCCAGAGCGGAAAAATCACTGGAAAATGGATGGAGTAACCCTGGAAAACTATGTACGAAAAAATATCCAGGCTCAGAACAATGATGTTGTGGATTTTCTATGGCAGGGCGGAGAACCAACACTGTTAGGGGTGGATTTCTTTCGTGAAGCCGTGCGGTTGCAGGATCTTTATCGTGGCTTCAAACATGTAAATAACTATTTTCAGACTAATGGTACGAATATTGATGATGAGTGGGCGAAATTTTTAAAAGAGCATAATTTTCTGGTCGGGCTGTCCATTGATGGTGACCGTATCAGTAATGATGCCTGGCGAGTGACCCGCTCAGGCGCGAGTTCATTTGATAAGGTCATGGATGGGCTCAGTGCACTTAAACGCCATAAAGTTGAGTTTAATACGTTGACGGTGGTGAATGCCGAGAATGTAAAGAGACCCCTTGATGTTTATAATTTTCTGAAACGTATTGGCAGTCGCTATATGCAGTTTATTCCTCTGGTGGAAAGAAAAGCCGCAGAATCTGATACGAATGGCCTGACACTGATTCAGCCTGATTTTTCCGGACAATGCCGTGTCACGGAATGGTCTGTGCCGGCAAAGGCATGGGGGGAATTTATGAATCAGATATTTGATCAGTGGGCCCAACACGATATTGGTAAAGTGTTTGTGATGAATTTCGAACAAACAATGTCAAAAATGAGTGGGAATCTCAGCGCTTGTGTCATCAATGAAACATGTGGCACTAACCTCATTGTTGAATCAAATGGTGATGTCTATTCCTGCGACCACTTTGTCTATCCTGAGTATAAACTGGGAAATGTCAATAAAGATGATTTGTTAACTCTTGTTAACTCTCCAGAAAATATAAAGTTTGGACAGAGCAAAAAAACGAATATCAGCAAAGACTGTCTTAACTGCATGGTTCGCCCAGTATGTAATGGCGGTTGTCCAAAACATCGCTTTGAGCTCTCCAGTGATGGCAGGGCAAATAAAAATTATTTATGTGACGGTTTCGCAACACATCTTTTTCATGT
>DATERH010000031.1:0-6575 GCA_035271785.1 Buttiauxella sp. | reverse complement strand
AGCAATCTGTGTTGCGTTAACCTCTGTCTGTTGCGCCAAGTATCCTGGCAGTTCGTGAATCAAGATTTGTAAATTTTGTTTACGCAAAGGTAAAGGTACTGTGCGAATTGTTAACTGACGCGACTCAGCGATAAATTCGATACCCATTTCTAGCAAAACTGGTTGATTTTTCACCAAAACATCCTGCTCTTCCTTGGTCACTTTCAACCGAACAGGAATCAGTAACGGTTGGGCCCGAGCACCTTCACTGCCCGGTACGAGTTGCGCCATTCTCAACCAACGTTCAGCGATGCTCAGTGAAAGCAGCATCAATTTACCTTCGCGTTCCAACAATGCTACGTCCGGTGCAAGAACCGTCAGCACGCGGCCAAAACTTTGCGCATGTGCGTCTAACGCTTCATATGCTTCTGGCTCAGCAACACGATTTTCTGTCGCGGGCGCAGGCGTATTCAGCAATTCGCGATACAACGCACCTTCTTTCTTCTGGAATCCCGGCATAGCATGGGGCCACAGAGGTGCAACTTTATTCGCGCTCCCACCGCTCTGCCCGGGGCTATTTTGCCCAGAACTGCGCGGTGCAACTTCGCGATGTGCTGTCGCAGGAGCGGGCGTCGCAAATTGATTTCGTCCCGACGCCACGCGGTTTTCTGGCTGCCAGCGTGGTTGCGGATCTTCCGCGGTCTCTTCCAGTGGTAGACGATTTTCGCTTTGCTGTTGCAAGACACTCAGCACGCCCTGGTAGATAAAATCATGCACCAGTCGCGACTGATGAAAACGGACTTCATGTTTAGCCGGATGCACATTCACATCCACCTGATGTGGGTCAATCTCAAGATATAGCACAAACGCCGGTTGTTGATCGGCCCCAAGTTTGTCTTCACATGCCTGGCGGATCGCATGGTTGATCAGGCGATCGCGCATCATACGTCCATTCACATAACAGTATTGGATTTCTGCCAGTGCAGACGTAGTAGCTGACGGTTCAGCTACCCAGCCACGCAACGCCAAATCACCATGTTGCCATTCAATGGTCAATGCTTGTTCGAGGAACGCGGTGCCGCAGATTGCCCCAAGACGTCGTTCACGTGATGCGCCTTCCGCTACTGCGCGGTACTGGCGTATCACTTTGCCGTTATGGGTGAGATTAATCGACACATCAAATCGCGCCAGCGCGATACGTCTGACTATCTCATCAATGTGGTTGAATTCGGTTTTCTCGGTACGCATAAATTTGCGCCGAGCAGGCGTGTTGTAGAACAAGTCCAGTACTTCGAGCGTGGTTCCAACAGGATGTGCGGCGGGCTTCACCGTCACATCTTGCTCACGCCCTTCGGCGTAGGCCTGCCACGCCTCACTTTGCTCAGCGGTACGCGACGTTAACGTCAGCCGTGCCACCGAGCTAATACTCGCTAGCGCTTCACCACGAAAACCGAGGCTAATAATGGCCTCAAGGTCATCAAGTGTGGCGATTTTACTGGTGGCATGACGAGCCAGCGCCAGCGCCAGCTCATCTTTTTTAATACCACAGCCATTGTCACGGATGCGAATAAGCTTGGCGCCACCGCGTTCAATATCTATATCAATTCGCGTAGCACCCGCATCAAGGCTGTTCTCAACCAGTTCTTTCACCACCGACGCGGGGCGCTCTACCACTTCGCCAGCAGCAATCTGGTTAGCAAGTTGCGGCGGCAAAACCTGAATCGGCATGAAATATCCTTATTGAGTAATCGCGACCTGATCAATACCCACGCCTGAGCGTGCAGTCTGAGAAGATTCAGGTGCAGATTGTAACGGATGCGTCTGGAAATATTCCCTTAACCCTTGATAAATGGCCTGGGCAATTTTTTGCTGATAATCATCACTATCCAGCAGGCGCTCTTCCGAGTTGTTACTGATAAACCCAGTTTCAACCAGCACCGACGGAATGTCTGGAGAACGTAACACCCCAAGGCTTGCGTGTTCAGGACGACGTTTATGTAACGAGCCTACCCGCTGCATCTGCTCCAGAACTTTAGTTGCCACATCATACCCAACACGCTGGGAATGACCGAATTGCAAATCCAGAACCGCCTGGCTGAGATACGGATCAGACTGGCTGTTGGCCAGCACGTCACCCGCACCGCCAAGCAGCTCGGATTGTTTCTCATGCTGCTCAAGCCAGCCTGCCATTTCGCTATTCGCACGGCGGTTTGACAGTACCCAGACTGAAGCGCCCGTTGCATCACGATTAGGCGCGGCATCCGCATGAATCGAAACCAGTATATTGGCGTTCTGCTTACGTGCGACATCCGAACGCCCCATCACCGAAATGAAATAGTCTCCATCGCGGGTCAGCACGCCTTTAAATGTCGGGTCGTCATTAAGTAATGAACGCAGTTTGCGCGCGATAGAGATTGTGACGTTTTTCTCTTTGGTACCGCCAGGGCCAATCGCGCCTGGGTCTTGTCCACCGTGCCCTGCATCAATGGCTACCACAACAGCATCAGAAGCATCAGATGGAGCGCTGACGCGCTTCGTGCGCTCTGTACGTGCGGGATGCATCGCAGTATTCGAACTTATTGCGCCAGTCACGCTTTGCGAGCTAAAGGGATTTCTTGCTGGTTCAGTTGAACGTGCTACCACTGATGCTTCAACGCGTTTGGCCACAACTGGCGGAGGAGGAGGAGGTGGTGGTGGTGCATCGGCATTAATGGTGAACACCACCGTGTAATTCCCGCCATTTTGCTGTTTCACGGCACGCGTTTTACCTGCCTGCGTAAGATCAACGACCAGACGTAAAGAACCGCTATCTTTCGATTGCCCCGAACGGATACTTTTCACCAGGTTATTGCCACTGAAAAGCAACGGCAGACCTTTGATCACGCCGGTTTGTTTGATGTCCAGGGCAACGCTTTTCTTATTGTCCTGCGAAAATGCATATTCAGGGTCGCCAATAAAACTAAAGGTGATTCTTGCCTGAGAATTACCGTTTGATACCTGAATATCTGCTAAATTTGCGGCACCGGCTGGTGCTGTCAGCACCAGTATGCACACCGCCATCAACCAACTTTTTACGCGATAGATCATCCCGTCATCCTTGCTATTTGGCAAACCGAGCCAGTAACGACTCACCAGATGAGGAAACTGCTTTCAGACACGCCTCGCGTCCGTCAGCCTGGTAACTTAGGTGAATTTCGACATCCGGTTCTGGAAGCACACCCTGACCTTTTTGCGGCCACTCCACCAGACTGATTGCATCATCGGTGAAATAGTCACGGATTCCCATAAACTCGAGTTCTTCTGGGTCGGCAAGACGGTAAAGATCAAAGTGATACACCATCAAATCACCGAGGGTGTAAGGTTCCACCAGTGTATAAGTTGGGCTTTTAACGTTCCCTTTATGACCCAGCGCCTGCACAAAACCACGGCTAAATGTGGTTTTCCCCGCACCAAGGTCACCATACAGATGAATGACGGTAGCACCGAAGCAGGCTTTAGCCAGACGTGCGCCCAGTTCTAAGGTCGCGGCTTCATCAGGTAATGCGATAACTCGATTAATCATTTTCTTTGCTATTCAAATCCGGGTTAACAAAAGGGTACAGCGTCGTTAATAAGTCAGTTGCTAACATACCACGCGTGCCGAAGCGGCGGGCTAACATGTCGGCGGCTGCCCCATGAGCAACACATCCTGCGCTTGCAGCATCATACGGGGCTAACTTCTGTGCCAGCAATGCTCCGATGATTCCGGACAGCACATCTCCCATTCCACCACTGCCCATTCCAGCATTGCCCACATCAATAAGTGCGCATTCACCATTTTGGCTGGCAACAACCGTACCGGCACCTTTTAAGACCACAATTCCACCGTATCGTTTTACCAAGCGATTAGCTGAAAGTAAGCGGTCACTCTCAATTTGTGAAACTGAGCAATTTAATAGCCGGGCGGCTTCGCCAGGATGCGGCGTAATCACGCGATTCTGACGTTTATCGGGATTGATTGCCAGAAGGTTCAACGCATCAGCATCCCAGAGCATCGGTTTGCGGTTGTTCTCGACTTTTTCCAGGGCCTTTTTACCCCATTCTTGCTGCCCTAAACCTGGGCCAATGACCACGACATCTGCCCATTCAAGGCATTCATCCAGTGAATGTGACGTCAGCTCCTGGACCATTAATTCAGGACGTGCAGTCAACAAGGGGGCTATATTCTCAGGGCGAGTTAACACCCTGACCAGGCCTGCTCCGGCACGCAATGCAGCCTCTCCCGTCATGCGAATCGCCCCCGCCGTTCCGTGGTCGCCACCAATAATCACCAGACGCCCGTTATTGCCCTTGTGCGATGTCGGTTTTCTCGGGCGCAGCCAGCCGGATAATTGCGCGCTATCCACGCGAGAAATGGGTGCCGTTTGCCCGCTCAACCACGCCTCAAGGCCGAGCGCATGGAAATGCAGTTCTCCCACCACATCCCGCGCTTTCCCAGTCAGTAAACCAGGTTTGAGAGCAATAAACGTGAGGGTATGGCTGGCGTGTATCACCGCACCTGGCGTTGCCCCTGTTTCCGCGAGCAAGCCAGAAGGAATATCAAGAGCAATGACCGGGGCTGAGTGCTGATTACATTTTTCGATAATCAGTGCGGCAGCCTCGCGCGGGGCACTATTCAGACCGATTCCCATCACGCCATCAATCACCAGGTCGATGTCATCAGGCCAAAGATGTTCCGGTGCATGTATGACACCCGCGGCATTCAGCCAGGCTTCACGCGCAGTGGCGGCTTCTTCAGGCAACGTTTTATCACTTTCTAGCGCCAGCAATGTCACGCGGATCCCGGCAGCTTGGGCGAGGCGAGCCACCACGTAACCATCACCACCGTTGTTACCATACCCGCACATCACTAGCCAATGCAGGCTTTGCGGGTAGAGTTCACGAGCCAGATTAAACGCCGCCGCCCCTGCTCGCTGCATCAGTTCATACAGCGTTAATCCTAGGTCATCTGCTGCCTGCTTTTCCGCTGTGCGCAGCCAGTCTGCTGACCAGACTGAGTGTGGTATACTTTTAGCGGTTATTTTTAGGCTCAGGTCCGTCATGTCACAGCCCCTCGATCTCAATCAATTAGCGCAAAATATAAAACAGTGGGGAATCGATCTCGGCTTCCAGCAAGTGGGGATCACCGATACCGACCTCACCGCCAGTGAGCCCGCGCTTCAGTTGTGGCTGGATAAACAATACCACGGCGAGATGGACTGGATGGCTCGTCACGGCATGATGCGCGCCCGGCCTCACGAGCTGCTCCCCGGGACATTACGTGTGATTAGCGTGCGGATGAACTATCTTCCGGCTAATGCCGCGTTTGCCTCGACGCTCAAAAATCCCAAGATCGGTTATATCAGCCGTTATGCCCTGGGGCGCGATTACCACAAGCTGCTGCGTAATCGGCTCAAAAAATTGGGCGAAATGATCCAGTCTCACTGTGCCACGCTGAATTTTAGACCTTTTGTTGATTCAGCGCCGCTTCTTGAGCGCCCTCTGGCTGAAAAGGCCGGTCTGGGTTGGACAGGTAAGCACTCACTTATCCTCAATCAAGAAGCAGGTTCGTTCTTTTTCCTGGGTGAATTGTTAGTCGATATCCCTCTTCCTGTTGATGACGTTATCGAGGAAAAGTGCGGGCGCTGCGTGGCCTGCATGACAATTTGCCCAACAGGTGCAATTGTTGAACCTTACACCGTGGACGCCAGGCGTTGTATTTCATACCTGACCATTGAGCTTGAAGGCGCCATTCCTGAAGAGTTCAGACCGTTAATTGGTAACCGTATCTATGGTTGCGACGACTGCCAACTGATTTGCCCGTGGAACCGTTTTTCGCAATTAACGGTGGAAGACGATTTTAGCCCCCGCCGCGCGTTACATGCACCGCCGCTGGTTGAGCTATTTGGCTGGAGTGAAGACTATTTCCTGCGCGTGACAGAAGGTTCGGCGATTCGACGGATTGGGCATTTACGTTGGCTGCGAAATATTGCAGTGGCGATGGGCAATGCACCATGGGATGAAACGATTTTAGAAGCGCTACAACAAAGAAAAGGTGAGCACCCACTTCTGGACGAACACATTGATTGGGCGATTGCGCAACAATTAACCAGACGAAGCGCGGATGCCGCTGAAGTCCAGTTGCCGCAAAAACAGCGTCTGGTTCGCGTCATTGAAAAGGGGCTAAAACGTGATGCGTGACATGTCCACAGGATGTGAATAAAAATTAGAACGCCTTGTGTTTTCAATGAAAAAAAAACGTCAAGCGGCTGAGTTAACATTTCAGAATATTTAAAAAATGATATAAATCAATAAATTAAAATAATCATGTAAAAATCAAGAAATAGTTAGCGATCTAAGGGAATGGTTTCGGTCTGTGGATAACTCTGTTTACAGAAATTTATCAGGAGCGTAAAAACCACCACCGACGCTGCTTCGCGTTGTGGATAATTTGTACTGGAGATAAGAATTTGGAGCGGGAAACGAGACTCGAACTCGCGACCCCGACCTTGGCAAGGTCGTGCTCTACCAACTGAGCTATTCCCGCATATTCTTCGTCTTTCAAGCTGCTGCTGTGT
>DATERH010000030.1:0-9797 GCA_035271785.1 Buttiauxella sp. | reverse complement strand
GCAGTAGCATTTCTTAATTCTGAATGTAATTGGGGAAGTGATGAAACAAAACGTGCCAGGAAGTAACCCGGGAATGGTAGACAACGAGTTGGACATTCGTGGTTTATTCCGGACACTTTGGCAAGGAAAGTTGTGGATTGTCGGTGTGGCAGTGTTGTTTGCAGCTGTCGCGCTAATCTACACCTTCTTTGCTAAGCAGGAGTGGAGTGCTAACGCGATAACCGATCGTCCTACCGTGAATATGCTTGGTGGTTATTATTCCCAGCAGCAATTCCTACGCAATCTTGACCTCAGAGCCAGTATGCTACCGGTCGATCAACCGTCAGTGATGGATGAATCTTACAAAGAATTCATCATGCAGCTGTCTGCCTACGACACCCGTCGTGATTTTTGGCTACAGACCGACTACTACAAACAACGTCAGGTTGGTAACAGTAAAGTTGATGCCGCGCTATTAGATGAAGTGATTGATAATATTCAATTTTCTGCTGGTGATATCACTCGTAACACTAGCGATAGCGTGAAGTTAATTGCTGAAACTGCCGCTGATGCTAACAACCTGCTGCGTCAATATGTCGCTTTTGCCAGCCAGCGGGCGGCAAGCCATCTTAATGAAGAACTGACGGGGGCCTGGGCTGCGCGTACGGTTCAGATGAAGGCTCAGGTTAAACGCCAGGAAGCCGTGGCGAAATCCATTTACGACCGCAAAGTTCATAGCGTTGAGCAAGCGCTGAAAATCGCGCAGCAGCAAAATATCGCTAAAAGTGAAACCGAAGTTCCTGCCGACGAGTTACCTGATTCTGAAATGTTCATGTTAGGACGCCCAATGTTGCAAGCACGTCTTGAAAGCCTGCAAGCGGTAGGTCCAAACTACGACATTGACTACGACCAGAATCGAGCCATGCTGTCGACGCTGAATGTTGGGCCGACGCTAGACGCTCGCTTCCAAACCTACCGCTATTTACGGACTCCTGAAGAACCTGTGAAGCGTGACAGCCCGCGCCGGGTATTCTTGCTGATCATGTGGGGTATGGTTGGGGCCCTGATTGGTGCTGGCGTGGCATTAGCCCGCCGCCCAAAATTGTTATAACGCCCTCACCCGGTGAAAGCTTGATGGACGGCTTTCACCTTTTTTAATAAAAGAGAATTGCTGTGAAAGTGTTAACTGTTTTTGGCACACGTCCGGAGGCTATCAAAATGGCTCCTCTGGTTGATGCGTTGGCAAAAGATCCGTTTTTTGACGCAAAAGTCTGCGTGACAGCACAGCATCGCGAGATGCTGGATCAAGTGCTGAATCTTTTTTCCATCGAGCCGGATTTTGATTTAAATATCATGAAGCCGGGGCAAGGGCTGACGGAAATTACCTGCCGAATTCTCGAGGGATTAAAGCCGATTCTTGAGTCATTTAAACCTGATGTGGTGCTGGTCCATGGCGATACCACAACAACGCTTGCCACCAGTTTGGCTGCATTTTATCAGCGTATTCCAGTCGGGCATGTTGAAGCGGGTCTGCGAACTGGCGATCTCTATTCTCCGTGGCCAGAAGAAGCGAACAGAACCATTACCGGGCATCTTGCGATGTATCACTTTGCCCCGACTGAAAATTCCCGACAAAACCTATTACGTGAAAATATCAGCGACAATAATATCTACGTCACCGGCAATACGGTGATTGATGCGCTAATTTCTGTGCGCGATCGGGTATTAGCCGATGACAGTTTGCGTAACTCCTTGGCCCAGTGCCACCCGTTTCTGGATAACAGCAAAAAACTGATTCTGGTCACGGGTCACCGTCGCGAGAGCTTTGGTGATGGCTTTGAGCGAATTTGTTGCGCGTTGGCTGAAATTGCTAAAGAAAACAGCGATGTTCAGATTGTTTATCCTGTGCACCTGAATCCGAATGTTAGTGAGCCTGTGACGCGTATTCTTGGGAACGTCAAAAATGTAGTGCTGATCGACCCGCAGGAATATTTGCCATTTGTCTATTTAATGAACCATTCGTATCTGATTCTGACTGACTCAGGCGGCATACAGGAAGAAGCTCCATCGCTGGGTAAACCCGTGCTGGTGATGCGTGATACCACGGAACGCCCTGAAGCTGTTGATGCAGGCACTGTTCGTTTGGTTGGGACGGATACTCAAGAGATCGTCCGCCAGGTCACGCGTTTATTGAAAGACGAAAACGAGTATGAAGTGATGAGTCGGGCACATAATCCTTACGGCAACGGTAAGGCCTGTGAAAAAATTTTGGCTGCATTGAAGAAAAATCAGGTGACACAACAATGAGTTTTGCAACCATCTCTGTGATTGGTCTTGGCTATATCGGATTACCTACTGCGGCAGCATTTGCTTCTAAACAGCGACATGTCGTAGGTATTGATATCAACCAGCATGCGGTAGATACCATAAATCGTGGCGCTATTCATATTGTTGAGCCTGACCTGGATAAGGTGGTTAAAACTGCTGTTGAAGGCGGCTTCTTACGTGCCTGCACACAACCAGTTGAAGCTGATGCTTTTTTGATTGCAGTACCCACGCCGTTCAAAGGTGATCACGAGCCTGACATGGTTTTTGTCAAAGCCGCAACTGACTCCATTGCACCCATTCTCAAGAAAGGAGATTTGGTTATCCTGGAGTCAACATCGCCGGTCGGTTCCACCGAGCAAATGGCGCAATGGCTAGCCGAACTTCGCCCTGACCTGTCTTTCCCTCATCAGGCCGGTGAGGCAGCAGATGTGAATGTTGCTTATTGTCCGGAACGCGTATTGCCAGGCCAGGTGATGGTTGAACTCATCAAAAACGATCGGGTTATTGGCGGTATGACATCCGCTTGTTCCGCACGAGCCTGTGAACTGTACAATATTTTCCTCGAAGGTGAGTGCGTCGTGACAAACGCTCGCACCGCTGAAATGTGCAAGCTCACAGAAAACAGTTTTCGTGATGTGAACATCGCATTTGCTAACGAACTTTCGCTGATTTGTGCCGCTCAGGGGATCAATGTCTGGGAATTAATCCGCCTGGCTAATCGCCATCCGCGTGTCAATATTTTGCAGCCGGGTCCTGGCGTGGGTGGGCATTGCATCGCGGTAGACCCATGGTTTATCGTCGCGCAGAACCCTGAACAAGCACAGTTGATCCGCACCGCACGTGAAGTCAACGATGGTAAGCCACACTGGGTTGTCAACCAGGTGAAAGCGGCCGTTGCAGACTGTTTATCAGAGACCGGTAAGCGCGCCAGTGAAATCACTATCGCCTGCTTTGGACTGGCCTTTAAACCTAATATTGACGACTTGCGTGAAAGCCCAGCGATGGAAATCGCTGAAGTTCTCAGCTCATGGCATAGCGGTAAAACACTGGCCGTTGAGCCAAATATCCACCAGTTGCCAAAAGCGCTCGTTGGGCACTGTGAATTAGCCACCACGGATGAAGCCCTTGAACAGGCCGATGTGCTGGTGATGTTGGTTGATCACCAGGTATTCAAAGCAATCCCTGGTACGAAAGTTCAGCAGCGCTGGATTGTTGATACCAAAGGGGTCTGGCGCTAGTTCTCGCCAGGCGCAGGTGAAGCCGATGACGTTTTGCTCTGTATCCGTGCCCGCAAGAATTGAATCTCTCGACTGGGAGAATCAGTTCTTTGCAATGAACAGCGCAATTCTTCGTTTTGAAGATGATGCGCCTTTGCTGACCCCACAACTCCTTAATGCCTATGCTCGTGTGCAGGCGAAAATCGCTACCCAGCAAACCGACCTGCTTGATGGTTTACAGCAACTTGGTTTTAAACTGGTTGAAGGGGAAGTCGATCTTGCACTGACAGTTGGCACGCAAAATGCTGCTTCTAATCTGCAACTTGCAACTCACGCCGATATTTCTGCTTTGCGGGATTTAGCCGCGAAAACATTCACACACAGCCGCTTTCGCACACCGTGGTATCAGCCCGCAGACAGTGGCCGATTCTACGCTCGGTGGATTGAAAACGCCGTGCTCGGCACTTTTGACCATGAATGCCTGGTGCTGAAAAATGGTGAGCTGATACAAGGTTTTGTGAGTATGCGTCAGCTTAATGACAGCGAAGCGCGAATTGGTCTGTTAGCGGGGCGCGGCGTGGGCGAGCAGTTAATGAACGCCGCTCGTTCCTGGTGCCAGCGGCGCGGCTTACAAACGCTGCGTGTCGCTACGCAGACCGGCAATACCGCAGCTTTGCGACGTTATATTCAAAGCGGTGCCAATATTGAAAGCACCGCCTTCTGGTTATACAGGTGAAAAAATGATCCCATTTAATGCTCCTCCAGTAGTAGGTACGGAAATCGAATACATGCAGGCTGCGATGGGTAGCGGCAAGCTCTGTGGCGATGGCGGTTTCACGCGCCGTTGCCAGCAGTGGATGGAGCACCGTTTTGGCAGCAAAAAAGTGCTGCTCACGCCGTCCTGTACCGCCTCGCTGGAAATGGCTGCGCTGCTGCTGAATATCCAGGCCGGTGATGAAGTGATCATGCCGAGCTATACCTTTGTTTCTACTGCCAATGCCTTTGTGTTGCGCGGTGCAAAAATTGTCTTTGTTGATGTCCGCCCGGACACCATGAACATTGACGAAAAGCTGATTGAAGCGGCTATCACCGAGAAAACACGGGCGATCGTTCCGGTTCATTACGCAGGTGTTGCTTGCGAAATGGACACCATCATGGCGATTGCGAATAAGCATAAACTCTTCGTTGTGGAAGATGCCGCTCAGGGTGTGATGTCGACCTACAAAGGCCGCGCGTTAGGCACCATTGGTCACATCGGTTGCTTTAGCTTTCATGAAACCAAAAATTACACCGCAGGCGGTGAAGGCGGTGCAACGCTGATTAACGACGCGTCGCTTATCGAGCGTGCGGAAATTATTCGCGAGAAAGGCACTAACCGCAGCCAGTTCTTCCGTGGGCAAGTAGACAAATATACCTGGCGCGATATCGGCTCAAGCTACCTGATGGCAGATCTGCAGGCGGCGTATCTTTGGGCGCAGCTCGAAGCGGCTGAGCAGATTAATCAGCAGCGACTGAAACTCTGGCACGCCTACCACGATGCGCTGGCTCCGCTGGCAAAAGCTGGGCGCATCGAGCTGCCGTCTATCCCAAAAGACTGCGTGCAAAACGCGCACATGTTTTATATCAAGCTGCGCGATATCGACGATCGCAGCGCGTTGATTGCTTACCTGAAAGAAGCCGAAATTATGGCGGTGTTCCACTACATCCCGCTGCATGATTGCCCGGCTGGCGAGAAGTTTGGTTACTTCCACGGCGAAGACCGTTTCACCACTCAAGAAAGCGAGCGCCTGCTGCGCCTGCCGCTGTTCTATAACTTGTCTCCAGCGAACCAGCGTACTGTTATCAATACGTTGTTAAGCTTCTTCTCCTGATATGTCACTCGCGAAAGCCTCAGTGTGGACCGCAGGGTCCACGCTGGTAAAAATTGCTGCTGGCTTGCTGGTGGTGAAACTGCTGGCGGTGGCATACGGGCCAAGCGGTGTCGGGCAGGCTGGAAACTTCCGTCAGATGGTTACCGTTTTGGGCGTGCTTGCCGGAGCGGGCATCTTCAACGGTGTGACGAAATACGTCGCGCAATATCACGATCAACCTGATGAACTGCGCAAAGTTATTAGCACATCGTCGGCGATGGTGCTGGGCTTCTCAACGTTGCTGGCCGTTATCTTTGTCGTCGCCGCAAAGCCCATTAGCCTCGGTCTGTTTGGGCATGAAAATTACCAGGGGCTAGTGCGCCTGGTGGCGTTAGTGCAGATGGGTATCGCTTGGGCGAACTTATCTTTAGCCATTATGAAAGGTTTTCGTGATGCAGCAGGTAATGCCCTGGCGCTGATTGGCGGCAGTATTATCGGCGTGATGGCGTACTACCTTTGTTACCGCTTGGGCGGTTATCAGGGGGCGTTGCTGGGGCTTGCCTTGGTGCCTGCGCTGGTACTGATCCCTGCTGGCTTCATGTTGGTTCGTCGCAAACACGTCCCGTTCAGTTACCTGAAACCGCAGTGGGATAGAGTTTACGCCAGCAGTCTTGGCAAATTTACCCTTATGGCGTTGATAACGTCAGTCACGTTGCCAGTGGCTTACGTCATGATGCGTAACCTGCTTGCTGCTCACTACAGTTGGGATGATGTCGGTATTTGGCAGGGGGTGAGCAGCATTTCAGATGCCTATCTGCAATTTATCACTGCTTCGTTTAGCGTCTATTTGCTGCCAACGCTTTCACGATTAACCAACAAAACCGATATTAGTCGCGAGATTGTTCGTTCGCTGAAGTTCGTTTTGCCCGCGGTGGCTCTGGCAAGTTTCACCGTCTGGCTGCTGCGAGATTTTGCTATCTGGTTACTTTTTTCGCATAAATTTATTGCGATGCGCGATCTCTTTGCCTGGCAGTTGGTAGGGGATGTGCTGAAAGTGGGCTCGTACGTATTTGGCTATTTGGTGATAGCGAAAGCCTCGCTTCGCTTCTACATCTTGACTGAAATCAGCCAGTTTGCATTATTGACCGGATTTTCACATTGGCTTATACCTGCGCATGGTGCTCTGGGGGCCACGCAGGCTTATATGGCAACGTACATCATTTACTTCACGCTCTGTTGCAGCGTTTTCCTTATTTATCGTAGACGAGCATGACGACACTGATTCACGTTTTGGGATCGGATATCCCGCATCATAACCAAACGGTACTGCGCTTCTTTAATGATGCGCTGGCTGCCGCGAATCCGCACGCCCGCCAGTTTATGGTGGTGTCAAAGAACGAGGCTTTGCTTTCCGCTTTTCCTGCGCTTGGCGTAACGCTTTACCCAACCAAAAAAGCGTTGGCACAGGCCGTTGTGGAACAAGCGCGGGCTAACCGTCAACAACGCTTTTTCTTTCACGGCCAGTTTAACAGCGCGCTGTGGATAGCCCTGTTGGCTGGTGGGTTGAAAACCACCCAGACATATTGGCATATTTGGGGCGCCGATCTTTACGAAGCCTCGAAAAGTCTCAAGTTTCGGGCTTTTTACCTGCTGCGTCGCATCGCGCAAGGGCGCGTCGGATGTGTGTTTGCCACCCGAGGCGACCTGAACTATTTCCATGAACGTTACCCGCAGGTACCGGGCGAGCTGATTTATTTCCCAACACGAATGGACTTATTGCCTGATAGCAAGTCTGGTGAAGAAGCTAAAACGGGAAAAATGACGCTATTGGTAGGGAATTCCGGCGATCTCAGCAACCAACATATTGCGGCGTTGAAAGCGATTTATACCCAGTTTGGTGACACGGTTCGCGTCGTGGTTCCTATGGGGTACCCCGCCAACAATGACGCCTATATTCATGACGTACAGCTAGCGGGACGAGCGCTCTTTAGCGAAGAAAACCTGCAAATCCTCACGGAAAAAATGGACTTCGATGAGTATGTGGCTCTGTTGCGTCAATGCGATTTGGGGTATTTCATTTTTGACCGCCAGCAAGGCATCGGTACGCTTTGCTTGTTGATTCAGGCGGGGATTCCTTGTGTGTTAAGCCGCAAAAATCCTTTCTGGCAGGACATGACTGAGCAGCATATCCCCGTATTGTTTACGGGCGATCCGCTGGATGAGTCGATAGTGCGTGAAGCGCAGCGTCAACTACGCTTACTGAATAAACAACAAATTGCCTTCTTTAACCCAAATTACATTGATGGCTGGAAACGGGCGCTGGAAATCGCATCAGGAGAAACCGCATGAGTTTGCTACAATTTGGCGGTTTGTTTGTGGTCTGGTTTGTCTCAGTAATGTTCATTGGCATTTTAACTTATCAGGAATTTCGTCGGGTTCGTTTTAATTTTAATGTGTTCTTCTCATTACTGTATTTGCTGACGTTTTTCTTTGGCTTCCCGTTTACCTGTACGCTGGTATTTCGCTTTGGTGTGGCAGTCGTACCGGCAGATGTGTTGTTACAAGCACAACTCGCCGCAGTGTGTTTCTACGGTATCTACTATGTCGCCTACAAAACGCGGCTGCGACAGAAGCGAACCTCAACGGTTCGGCGTCCTGTCTTTACCATGAACCGTGTCGAGACTCATCTGACATGGGTGATACTGATGGCTGTGGCGTTGGTCAGCGTCGGCATCTTCTTTATGCATAACGGTTTTTTGTTATTTAAACTGCACTCATACAGCCAAATATTCTCCAGTGAAGTGTCGGGTGTTGCGCTAAAACGCTTCTTCTACTTCTTTATTCCCGCAATGCTGGTGGTCTATTTCCTCAAACAAGATGGGCGAGCCTGGCTGTTCTTCCTTGTCAGTACTGTAGCGTTTGGCCTGTTAACCTACATGATTGTCGGTGGGACTCGCGCCAATATTATCATCGCGTTCGCCATCTTCTTGTTCATCGGCATTATCCGCGGTTGGATTTCGCTCTGGATGCTGGCGGCGGCAGGCATCTTTGGCATAGTGGGTATGTTCTGGCTGGCGTTGAAGCGCTACGGTATGAGCGTCAACGGTGATGAAGCGTTTTATACCTTCTTGTACCTGACGCGCGATACCTTCTCACCGTGGGAAAACCTGGGCTTACTGCTGCAAAATTACGACAAAATTGAGTTCCAGGGGCTGGCACCCATTGTGCGTGATTTTTATGTCTTTATCCCAAGCTGGTTATGGCCTGACAGGCCGAGCATTGTTCTAAACAGTGCGAACTACTTTACCTGGGAAATTCTCAACAACCATTCTGGCCTGGCGATTTCACCCACTTTGATTGGCTCACTGGTGGTGATGGGCGGTGTGTGGTTCATCCCTCTTGGTGCGGTCGTGGTGGGGTTAATCATCAAATGGTTCGACTGGTTGTATGAATTGGGCAATCGAGAAACCAACAAATACAAAGCCGCCATTTTGCATAGTTTCTGTTTCGGGGCGATTTTTAACATGATTGTTCTGGCGCGAGAGGGGCTGGACTCCTTCGTTTCACGCGTTGTGTTTTTCATTGTGGTCTTTGGCGCCTGCCTGTTGCTCGCCAAACTACTTTACTGGTTATTTGATAGTGCGGGATTAGTGCATCAACGGCTGCGACGTTCGCCGCGTGTTATCACTGACGCCCAAAATGCCTCACAAGGAATATCATGAACGAGCTAACTACCGCTCCGTCTTATGCGATTCGCGGCCTGGCGCTTCTGGGCTGGCGCGACATGCAGCACGCTCTGGATTACCTCTATGCAGAAGGTTCACTGCGCAGCGGAACGTTGGTGGCGATTAATGCGGAGAAAATACTTACCGCAGAGCGTGAGCAAGAAGTGCGTACGCTAATTGAAGATGCGGAATATAAATACGCTGATGGCATTAGCGTGGTGCGTTCTATCCGTAAAAAATTCCCTGGCGCGGTCGTGTCACGAGTACCGGGTGCTGATCTGTGGGAAGCGCTGATGCAGCGGGCGGGGCAAGAAGGCACACCCGTGTTCATCATCGGGGGTAAACCAGAAATCCTGGCGCAAACAACAGCCAAACTGCGCGAGCAGTGGCGGGTGAATATTGTTGGTAGTCAGGATGGTTATTTCAAAGTCGAACAGCAGTTGGCATTGTTTGAGCGTATTCGGGACAGTGGCGCTGCGATTGTGACGGTAGCAATGGGATCGCCACGGCAGGAAATCTTTATGCGTGATTGCCGTAAGGTGCATCCTGACGCTTTATATATGGGTGTGGGTGGTACTTATGATGTGTTTACGGGTCATGTGAAGCGTGCACCAAAGGTATGGCAGAACCTTGGCCTGGAATGGCTTTATCGTTTGTTATCGCAACCGAGCCGTATCACGCGCCAAATAAAACTACTC
>DATERH010000029.1:0-3658 GCA_035271785.1 Buttiauxella sp. | reverse complement strand
ACGGCACCTGTGACGTCGACCGCTCCAGTGGTGACAGGCCCGCGTGCGCTTAGCCGTAATTCGCCTCAGTATCCTTCGCGTGCACATGCGTTACGCATTGAAGGTAAAGTGCGAGTGAAGTTTGATGTTGGTCCAGATGGTAGTGTGAGCAACGTGAGTATCCTCTCCGCACAACCTGCCAACATGTTTGAGCGCGAAGTGAAAATGGCAATGAAAAAATGGCGCTATGAAAGCGGTAAGCCAGGCCAGGGTTTGATTGTTAACGTGGTGTTCAGGCTTAACGGTGGCACAACGATGGAGTAATCAGACTCCTTTAGCGCCCAATGAAAACGGAACCCAATGGTTCCGTTTTTTTGTTTATAAGTGCAGCTTACTGGAAGGAATAACTCAAATTCACACCCACGCCATAATTGCGCCCTGGTGCGGGTTCGAAGTAGCGCCCATTACTCTCGTTGACGATGACTGAACCAACATATTCCCGGTCGAATAAGTTATCGACGCGCCCCCACACATCCAACAGCCAGCGTTCCTGGACACGCACTTTGTAACCGCTATTGAGTGAGGCAACGGTATAAGCTGGCGCCTGGGCAGTATTCTCATCATTGGCTTGAATATCACTCAAATACCGAACGTCAGCACCAGCATAGAAACCCTCAGGTGGTGCGTATTCCAGTGCCGCATAACCCATATTACGTGCAATACCTGGAATGCGATTTCCTTCGCAATTGTCATCCCCACAGGCGTTACTGCGATAAGTCGCATCCAGATAAGTCCACGCCATTTTGATTCGCCAGTCATAACCCAACTGGCTATCGGCGGAAAGCTCCATGCCACGACGTCGTGTTTCACCGGCATTCTTATAAGTCGTACGCCCGCCGCTACTTTGGTCGGAAACAATCTCATCGTCGGTGTCGGTCTGGAACAGTGCCGCCGTCAGTAAGCTGTTACCGATACGGCTTTTGCTACCGACTTCCACGGTATCGCTGGTGGCAGGCTTTAAGCCAAAATTCAAACCGGACTGGCCGTTAACACGATACGAGAGCTCGTTGATAGTCGGCGTTTCAAATCCGCGACCCGCCGAAGTGTAGACATTCCACGCATCGGTTATTGCATATTTCAGCGCTGCGGCCGGCAGCCATTTGTGATAACTCGCATCGCCGCTGTCGTCTCCATTCAGGGCAGTGATGTATTCATCATTGGAGTCGAAGTAAACCGAGCTAAAGCGTACGCCAGCATCCAGACTCAGTTTATCGGTGAGCTGCCAGGCCGTTTGCAGATACGGGTCAACGTTCCACATCAGATTGCGTTCGTTACGACGCAAATCGCCTTTCTCACCCAAAACCAGGGTGCCGTTTTCCACCACAAAGTTCTCATAACCTTTGCGGTTTTCAGACAGCGTTTCGTAGTCAATACCGGTGGTAAACGTCACCGGAACAGACAGAAAATTGCCGCGGTGCGTCCAACGCGAATCTATCCCTTGATAATGGCGGGTTAGCTCGATAACGCCACCGGGATGCGTCGGTTTTAACTGCCCAGCGACGGGAATGGATTGATATTGCGTGGTTTCTCGCACACCTGCATAAGCCATGATACTGAGATCATCATGAGCGGAAAGCTGCCGGTCGAAACGCAGACCAGCTTGAGTCTGTTTGGTCGTCTTGCGCGTATTGTACTGCTCGGCACGCGGTGCCTGAGTGGGGTTGTCATGCCATTCCTGTTCGGTTAAACCGCCCGGATCGTTGGCATCAATATCGACACTATTGAGCAGCAGCGTTAATTTACTGACTTCATTAAGGCGCACACCCAGTTTGGCGTTACCCAGATTTTTTTGTGCGCTGCTATGGTCACGATAACCGTGAGTGGTAAAGCGCGAAGCAGAAACGGCGTAATCGACATCGCCCGCCTGGGTGCCGTCACCCGTAGCCCCTGTGGCTTTTATGCTGTTGCGCCAGCTACCAAAACTGCCGTAATAACTACTGGCTTCAAAGGTCGGTGGTTGTGTGCCCGTGGTGGTGGTGACATTCACCACGCCGCCCGAGGCGTTACCGTATAACGCAGAAAAAGGGCCGCGTAAAATCTCAATATTTTCAACGCTGTTTAAATCGATATTCGAGGTTTGACCTTGCCCGTCAGGCATAGTGGCGGGAATACCGTCTACATACATGCGAATCCCACGCACACCATAAGTTGAGCGCGATCCAAATCCACGAATCGACAGCTGTAAATCTTGCGCATAGTTCTGGCGGTTCTGGACTTGCAGACCTGGTACGCTGCTCAGGCTTTCTGAAAGATTAATGCGTGGCGCGGCCTGGCGTATATCATCGCCATTAACGACACTCACCGCCGCAGGCGTATCCAACTCGGAAATCGTGCCTTGCGTTGCGGTGACGACCATCGTGTCCTCTGCTGCGAGTGCGGGAAGGGCAAGAGACGAAAGGGCGGGGATGAGTATCAGTGGAAGGGAGACCTTTCCATGTTGCACAGTTTTCATCAGACATATTCACTGGTGGGAGCATTGACGTTCCAGACGAACCATCTGGAACATTAAGTGTATATGTTAATACTTGTGATGAATGTTTGAAAAGTGTTAACGGCACATAACGGTAATGCTACGAAGATTTGTGGCATGAATTGTTGCTGGTGGGTCAAAAGATAGCCACCATGCAGAAGGTGGCTATCTTTTTCAGATGACAATTGCTTAGAGCTTAGAGCTTAGAGCTTAGAGCTTAGAGCTTAGAACTTGGAGTTCATCGGTTACCGTTGTGCTTTCTTCGTGATGAAGATGGATCTGATTTTCAATTTCGCGTACTCGTTTACGTGCACCAAACCAGCCCAGCACCAGCACTAAAGCAATCAGCGGTATAGAGGCAATGGTATAGGTCCCGTTCGGGTAATCGAGGCTCATCAGCACCAACACGCTAAACAGAAATAGCAGCGTCAGCCATGAAGTGTACGGCGCACCGGGTAATTTAAAGCTGACATCTGCCGCTTTACCTTCTTTAATCGCTTTGCGTAAACGCATCTGGCACACCACGATAAACGCCCAGGAAGAGATAATCCCCAGCGACGCAACGTTGAGTACGATTTCAAACACTTGCGAAGGCACCAGATAATTCAACAGCACCCCAATCACGTACACGCCAAGCGTGACCAGAATCCCGGCATAAGGGACTTGTTGCTTGCTCATCTTCGACATGAATTTAGGCGCAGAACCGCCCATCGACATCGAACGCAGAATGCGCCCGGTAGAATAGAGACCGGAGTTGAGGCTGGAAAGCGCAGCACTCAGGACCACCATATTCATGATGTCGCCTATATAAGGCACGCCGAGTTTTGAGAAGAAAGTCACAAACGGGCTTTGCCCTGCTTGATAAGCATTCCACGGCAACAACAGCACCAGTAAAACCACTGAGCCGACGTAAAACAGACCGATACGCCAGATAACGCTATTAATGGCTTTTGGCACCATGGTGTGCGGGTCTTTACATTCGCCCGCTGCCGTCCCTACCAGTTCAATCGACGCAAAGGCAAAGACCACGCCCTGCACAAGCACTAAGGCGGGTAGCAAGCCATGCGGGAATAACCCGCCGTTATCGGTGATTAAGTGGAAGCCCGTCGTGTTGCCATCAAGCATTTTACCGCTGCCGAGGAATATCGT
>DATERH010000028.1:0-3606 GCA_035271785.1 Buttiauxella sp. | reverse complement strand
TTCCAGGTGGATGCTGACGGCCTGCTGAGCGTGACCGCCATGGAGAAATCCACTGGTGTTGAAGCGTCTATACAGGTGAAGCCTTCTTATGGTCTGAGCGACGGTGAAATCGCCACCATGATTCAGGACTCCATGAGTTTTGCCGAGCGAGACGTGCAAGCGCGCATGCTTGCTGAGCAAAAAGTTGACGCGGCTCGCGTGCTGGAAAGCTTGCAAGGTGCGTTGAGTGCAGATGCCGCGCTGTTAAGTGCCGCTGAACGTGCGGATATCGACGCAACGATAGTGGTACTCCATGCGGCGGCAGCGGGTGACGACATCGATGCGATTGAACAAGCCATTAAAAACGTAGACAAACAAACCCAGGATTTCGCCGCTCGTCGTATGGATGAATCAATCCGTAAGGCGCTGAAAGGCCACTCCGTGGACGAGGTTTAACATGCCAAAGATTGTATTTTTGCCTCATCAGGATTTGTGTCCCGATGGCGCAGTTTTGGAAGCAAATGTCGGTGAAACCATTCTTGATGTTGCCCTGCGCAACGGTATCGAGATTGAACATGCCTGTGAAAAATCCTGTGCTTGCACCACCTGCCACTGTGTCGTGCGTGAAGGTTTCGACTCCCTTGCTGAAAGCACGGAAGATGAAGACGACATGCTGGACAAAGCCTGGGGTCTTGAGCCAGAAAGCCGTTTAAGCTGCCAGGCTCGCGTCACTGACGAAGACCTGGTCGTTGAGATGCCGCGCTATACCATCAACCATGCGCGAGAGCACTAACAGGAGCCGCAAATGGGACTAAAATGGACCGATAGCCGCGAAATCGGCGAAGCGCTGTATGACAGCCGCCCGGATCTCGATCCGAAAACGGTGCGCTTTACCGATCTGCACCAGTGGATCTGCGAACTGGAAGATTTTGACGACTTACCAAACGCATCAAATGAAAAAATTCTGGAAGCTATTCTGTTAGTCTGGTTAGATGAAGCCGAATAGTTATACCCGTCATCCTTCAAGCTGCTGGCGCGTTGACCACACTCACTCCAGTCACTTACTTTATGTAAGCTCCTTGGCGTTCATGAGCTTGTCGCTTTCCTGCAACACGAATGATTTAGGGTATAAAAAAAGGGCTGCCTATGGCGGCCCATTTTTATATGAAGCATGAGCTGAAAAGTATAAGGAAAATAAAATGACAGAAGCCATGAAAATCACCCTTTCCACTGCGCCTGCCGACGCGCGTTGGGGTGAAAAAGCCGCTTACAGTATCAACGATGAAGGGATTACCCTGCACCTGACAGGCAAAGATGACCTGGGGTTAATCCAACGTGCGGCACGTAAAATCGACGGCCAGGGCCTGAAGCATGTAGAACTTGCAGGTGACGGTTGGGATGTAGAAAAAAGCTGGGCATTCTGGCAGGGCTATCGCGCACCAAAAGGCACGCGCAAAGTTGACTGGGCTGTGCTGAGTGAAGAAGAGCAAAAAGAGCTCAACAACCGCCTGAAAATCATCGACTGGGTACGTCATACCATCAACACCCCAGCCGAAGAACTTGGCCCAGAACAACTGGCTTCACGCGCGGTAGATTTGCTGTGTGATGTCGCGTGTGACAAGGTTTCTTACCGCATCACCAAAGGCGAAGATTTGCGTGAGCAGAACTACATGGGTATCTACACCGTAGGCCGTGGTTCTGAACGTCCGCCAGTATTGCTGGCGCTGGATTACAACCCAACCGGCAACCCAGAAGCCCCAGTTTACGCGTGCCTGGTGGGTAAAGGGGTCACTTTCGATTCCGGCGGTTATAGCATTAAACAAAGCGCGTTCATGGACTCGATGAAGTCTGACATGGGGGGCGCTGCGACCATCACCGGCGCTCTGGCCTTCGCGATTACTCGTGGCCTTAACAAACGCGTCAAACTGTACCTGTGCTGTGCGGACAACCTGATCAGCGGTAATGCTTTCAAACTGGGCGACATTATTAAGTATCGCAACGGCAAAACCGTTGAAGTCATGAATACCGATGCGGAAGGTCGTTTAGTTCTGGCTGATGGCCTGATTGACGCTTGCGCGCAAAAACCTGAACTGATCATCGACTGTGCGACGTTAACCGGTGCGGCGAAAACAGCACTGGGTAACGATTACCATGCGCTGTTCAGCTTTGACGATGAGCTGGTCAACCGCCTGATAGCGAGTGCGGCAGTTGAGAACGAACCGTTCTGGCGCCTGCCGTTGGCCGAGTTCCATCGTAACCAGTTACCTTCTAACTTTGCGGAACTGAACAACACCTCTAACGCTTCCTATCCAGCAGGGGCCAGCACGGCAGCGGGATTCTTGTCTCACTTTGTGGAAAATTATCACCAGGGTTGGCTGCACATTGATTGCTCCGCAACATACCGTAAAGGTGCTGTTGAGCAGTGGTCTGCTGGCGCAACAGGCATTGGCGTGCGCGCGATTGCAAATCTGTTGACGGGTAAGTAGTTAGTTTTTGCCCCTCACCCCGACCCTCTCCCAAAGGAGAGGGGGAAAATCGGTTTGTTCCCTCTCCTTTGGGAGAGGGTTAGGGTGAGGGTTGTTTATCCCACAGTCATATCCCGGAACCACCATGTCAGAATCCAAAAACGAACTAGAAACCCTGCTTGAACAGGCGGCTACTGAACCCGCTCACCGCCCGGCATTCTTCCGCGTCCTGTTGGAGTCCACTGTTTGGGTACCTGGTAGCGCCGCAGAAGGCGAAGCCATTGATGCCGATAGTGCAGTCGAATTGCAGCACTGGGAAAAAGATGATGGCACTTCTGTCATTCCATTTTTCACCTCTGTTGAAACGCTGCAACAGGCCATCAGCCACGAGCAGGCGTTTGTCGTGATGCCGGTACGCACGCTGTTTGAAATGACGCAAGGTGCAACACTATTTTTGAATGCTAAATTGCCGACAGGCAAAGAGTTTACCCCGCGTGAAATCACACATTTAATCAGCGACGAAAGCGATCCATTAACCCAGCAGGAAGTGCTGGATGGCGGGACTTCGTTGCTGCTTTCCGAAGTGGCTGAGCCACCGGCACAAATGGTCGATTCTTTAACGACGCTGTTTAAAAACTTGAAAACGGTTAAGCGTGCTTTTATTTGCTCAATCAAAGAACGAGCAGACGAGCAGCCGAACCTGTTGATTGGCATTGAAGCGGAAGGGGAAATCGAAGCGATTATTCGCCAGGCGGGCAGTGTGGCCACTGACACGTTACCTGGCGATGAGCCGGTCGATATCTGCCAGGTGGTAGAAGGTGAGAAGGGTATCAGCCACTTCATGATGGCGCACATTACGCCATTCTATGAACGTCGCTGGGGCAGCTTCCTGCGCGATTTTAAAACTAATCGAATCATCTGATTTGTTAGCTTGTCGCTTGTAATAGCAATAAATCGATAAGCATCACCAGATTAGACTCAAACGAGGTTATCCCGGCAGCTTCTGCTGCATAGTGGATTACCTCGTCATAGAGTTGAAAATGCACATCCGCAAGTTCGGACAAACTGTTCGGCGATGCGCGAGTAAACGCCACAATCGACATCCCAACATTCTGTGCAATCCGCGCTTTATCCAATACCTGTTCGGTTTCGCCGCTACGTG
>DATERH010000027.1:0-19011 GCA_035271785.1 Buttiauxella sp. | reverse complement strand
GACCGCGAGGTGCGGTGTAGTTTCCAGGGGTTCATATGACGCCAGTCATTCTGGCGCGAGAGAGGGGCACAAACCACGGTGCCGTAAGCCGCGCAGTGTAACAGGTTTTGTGACTCTGCGCACAAATTCTATTTTTCGACAGATACTCAACATAAATGCTTAAAATTGGACACCAGGGCATCGAGGGCCTACTCTCAATCAATCGATTGATTAACTTTTTAAGAGGTCGGTATGAACGCGACACCGACGCCTGTCACGACTCGCGGTGAGCAGGCAAAAAAGACACTGATTACTGCGGCTCTTGCGCAATTTGGTGAGTACGGATTGCATGCCACCACGCGCGATATCGCCGCACTGGCCGGGCAGAACATAGCTGCCATCACCTACTATTTTGGCTCGAAAGAAGAGCTATACATGGCCTGCGCGCAATGGATAGCGGACTTCATCACGCAGAATTTTAAGCCTCACGTTGAACGTGCCGAGGCCATTCTCAGCCAGCCACAAGCCGATAAACCACAAATTCGCCAGCTGATTCATACCGCATGCAATCACATGATTATTCTGCTGACTGCCGATGAGACGCTTAATCTCAGCAAATTTATCTCCCGCGAGCAGCTCTCACCAACGCCTGCTTATCAGCTCATTCACCAACAGGTCATTGCGCCGATGCACACTCACCTCACCCGCCTCATTGGGCGGTATACCGATCGCTGCCCGGATGACACCGAGATGATTCTCCATACTCACGCGCTGCTCGGACAGGTGCTGGCTTTCCGTCTGGGACGAGAAACCATTCTGCTTCGCGCCGGATGGACAACATTTGATAGTGAAAAGGTTAAAAAAATCAGCGATGTGGTAGGCAGCCATGTCGACTTCATTTTGCAAGGGTTAGCCAGCCAACAAGGAAACAGCGGCAATGAAAAGTAAAAAACCGATCATTATCGTGGCCGTTGTGGTGCTGATTGCAGCAGGGGTTGCCGGCTGGATGTGGTACCAAAGTCAGCAGGATAAAGGGCTGACTTTGTATGGCAACGTTGATATTCGCACCGTGAATTTGAGCTTTCGCGTTGGCGGGCGTCTTGCCGCGTTGCAGGCGGATGAAGGCGATGCAATTAAGGCCGGTGCAACGCTTGGCGAACTAGACCAGGGGCCATATCAAAACGCGCTGCTCCAGGCTCAAGCCAATGCAGCTGCTGCACAGGCCAAATTTGACCTGATTATCGCCGGTTATCGTGACGAGGAAATCGCCCAGGTTGCCGCTCAGGTGAATCAGGCACAGGCGGCGTTCGATTACGCACAGAACTTTTATCAACGCCAACAAGGTTTGTGGGCTCAACGCGCGATTTCCGCTAACGAACTGGAAAATGCACGTTCATCAAGCGATCAGGCCAAAGCGTCATTAAAAGCCGCGCGCGATAAGTTAAGCCAATACCGCACCGGTAACCGCCCGCAAGAAATTGCTCAGGCGCAAGCCAGTCTGCAACAAGCGAAAGCACAGCTTGCCCAGGCGCAACTGGATTTGCAGGACACCACGCTGATTGCCCCATCGGATGGCACGTTGCTCACCCGTGCTGTCGAACCCGGCAGCATGCTCAATGCCGGAAGCTCAGTATTAACCCTCTCACTCACTCGCCCGGTTTGGGTACGGGCGTACGTTAACGAGGTCAGTCTCAACCAGGCGAAACCCGGCACCGAGCTGTTGGTTTATACCGATGGCCGCCCGGATAAGCCCTATCACGGCAAAATTGGTTTTGTCTCCCCTACCGCTGAATTCACGCCGAAAACCGTCGAAACACCCGATTTGCGTACCGACCTGGTATATCGCCTGCGGATTATTGTCACCGATGCCGACGACGCGCTGCGCCAGGGAATGCCTGTCACAGTGAAATTCAACAACGAGAACTCGCATGAATAGCCAGGATGGCATCATCCGCCTGCAAGGGTTGATGAAACAGTTCCCAGGCATGGAAAAACCGGCGGTTGCCCGTCTGGACTGTGAAATCCGCACCGGTGCCGTGACGGGTCTGGTTGGCCCGGATGGCGCAGGGAAAACCACGCTAATGCGCATGCTCGCGGGACTGTTAAAGCCAAGCGAAGGAAGTGCTGTGGTGATGGGTTTGGATCCGGTAAAGGACGATCGTGCCCTGCACGCAATTCTGGGATATATGCCGCAAAAATTTGGCCTGTATGAAGATTTAACGGTAATGGAAAACCTGAATTTGTACGCCGATTTGCGCAGCGTCACCGGGCAAGAACGTGAAGCGACGTTTAAGCGACTGCTGGAATTCACCGCCCTTGGCCCGTTTACTTCGCGCCTCGCGGGGAAGTTATCCGGCGGGATGAAACAAAAACTCGGCCTCGCCTGTACGCTGGTCGGCCAGCCTAAAGTGCTGTTGTTGGATGAGCCCGGCGTCGGCGTCGACCCGATTTCGCGCCGCGAACTGTGGCAAATGGTGCATGAGCTGGCCGGAGACGGGATGCTGATTCTGTGGAGTACCTCGTATCTTGACGAAGCCGAGCAGTGCCGCGACGTTTTACTCATGAATGAAGGTGAGTTGTTGTATCACGGCGCACCAAAGGAGTTAACCCAACAAATGGCTGGGCGTTCGCTGTTGGTGGGTCATCAACAGGAAAATAACCGTAAGTTGCTGCAACGCGCGCTCAAATTACCGCAGGTCAGCGATGGCGTGATTCAGGGGCGTTCGGTACGCCTGATCCTCGCAAAAGAGTCGACGATTGACGAACTCAGCCAGGCGCTCAATCTCGCACCGGAGAGTATTTCGCAGACCGACCCGCGTTTTGAAGATGCGTTTATCGACCTGCTGGGCGGTGCCGCTACGCAAGAATCACCGCTGGGCAAAATTTTACATACCGTGGAAGGTACACAAGGCGAGACAGTTATCAAAGCCGAAGCATTAACCAAAAAGTTTGGCGATTTCGCCGCCACTGATAACGTCGATTTCACCGTCCAGCGCGGCGAAATTTTCGGCCTGTTGGGGCCGAACGGTGCGGGGAAATCTACCACCTTTAAAATGATGTGCGGGCTGCTAGTGCCGACCTCCGGCAAAGCGTTGGTGCTGGATATGGATCTCAAAACCGGCTCCGGAAAAGTGCGTCAGCATTTGGGTTATATGGCGCAGAAATTTTCGCTGTACGGCAACCTTACCGTGGTGCAAAACCTGCGTTTTTTCTCCGGAGTGTACGGGCTGCGCGGTAAAGCGCAGGAGGAGAAAATTAACCGTATGAGCGAAGCATTTAGCCTGAAACCGATTTTGAACAGCGCCACAGATGCGCTACCGCTGGGGTTTAAGCAACGCCTGGCCCTGGCGTGCTCGTTGATGCATGAACCCGATATTTTGTTTCTTGATGAGCCGACTTCCGGCGTCGACCCCATCACCCGCCGCGAATTTTGGCTGCATATCAATAGCATGGTTGAAAAAGGCGTCACCGTCATGGTGACAACGCACTTTATGGATGAAGCGGAATATTGCGACCGTATTGGGCTTGTGTATCGCGGCAAGCTGATTGCCAGTGGCACACCGGATGACCTTAAACAGCAAGCTGCCGACGACGAGCAAACTGACCCAACCATGGAACAGGCATTTATTACGCTTATCCATCAATGGGATAAGGAGCACGAACATGAGCGAGCATAATCAGGCCGTTTCCTTACGACGGGTTCGCGCCCTGTGCGTGAAAGAGACTCGTCAGATTGTGCGTGACCCCAGCAGTTGGTTGATTGCCGTGGTGATCCCGCTGTTACTGCTATTTATATTTGGTTATGGCATCAACCTCGATTCCAGCCGCCTGCGCGTCGGGGTTTTACTGGAGCAACACAGTGAAGAGGCACTTGATTTCGCACACACCATCAGCGCCTCGCCCTACATCGAGCCGACCATCAGTGACAATCGCCAGCATCTGATTCAACTCATGCAGGCCGGGAAAATTCGCGGTCTGGTGGTTATCCCGACTGATTTTGCACAAAACATGGCGCGCGCGGGTGCCACGGCCCCCGTACAGGTGATAACCGATGGCAGCGAACCCAATACTGCTAACTTCGTGCAGGGTTATATGGAGGGGATTTGGCAAATCTGGCAGCAACAACGGGCGGAAGATCGAGGTGAAAAGTTTGAGCCGCTGATCGAGGTGCAGTTACGTTACTGGTTTAACCCTGCGGCAATCAGCCAGCATTTTATCATTCCCGGTGCAGTGACCATCATCATGACGGTGATCGGCGCAATTCTTACGTCACTGGTGGTGGCGCGTGAATGGGAGCGTGGCACCATGGAAGCGCTACTTTCAACCCAGGTGACGCGTACCGAACTGCTGTTGTGCAAACTCCTGCCCTATTACGTGCTGGGGATGTTGGCGATGCTGCTGTGTATGTTGGTGTCGGTGTTTATTCTCGACGTGCCGTATCGCGGTTCGTTACTGATTTTATTCTTCGTCACCAGTCTGTTCTTGCTCAGTACCCTCGGCATGGGTTTATTAATTTCCACCATTACGCGCAACCAGTTTAATGCAGCCCAAGTGGCGCTAAATGCGGCGTTCCTGCCGTCCATTATGCTGTCCGGTTTTATCTTCCAGATAGACAGTATGCCCGCCATTATCCGCGCGGTGACCTATATCATCCCGGCGCGTTATTTCGTCAGCACGCTGCAAAGCTTGTTTCTGGCGGGGAATATTACGACTGTGTTAGTCATCAACGTACTGTTTTTAATTGCATCAGCGGTGATGTTTATCGGCCTGACAGCATTGAAAACCAAGCGCCGTCTTGATTAGGAGAAAGCGATGTTATATCGACTCTGGACACTGATTCGCAAAGAACTGCAATCCCTGTTGCGCGAGCCGCAAACCCGCGCGATTTTGATTTTGCCCGTGGTATTGCAAGTGGTGCTGTTTCCCTTCGCGGCAACACTTGAAGTGACTAACGCGACCATCGCCATTTATAACGAAGATAACGGCAGCCATTCTATTGAACTTACCCAACGTTTTGCCCGAGCCAAAGCATTTAGCCATGTGTTGTTGTTAAAAAGCCCGCAAGAGATCCAACCGACCATTGATAAACAAAAAGCGCTGCTGTTGATTCGCTTCCCGGCGGAGTTCTCTCGCGACATCGCCAGCCATCAGCAAGCAAAACTGCAAATCATTCTGGACGGGCGAAACTCAAACAGTGCGCAAATTGCCGCAAATTACCTGCAACAGATTGTGAAAAATTACCAACAAGAACTGGTATCAGGCCTGCCAAAACCCAACAACAGCGAACTAGTGGTGCGTAACTGGTATAACCCGAATCTGGACTATAAATGGTTTGTGGTGCCGTCATTGATTGCGATGATAACCACCATTGGCGTGATGATTGTCACCTCACTTTCCGTGGCTCGCGAACGCGAACAAGGTACGCTCGATCAACTGTTGGTTTCCCCGCTCGCCACCTGGCAGATTTTTGTTGGCAAAGCGGTGCCGGCGCAAATCGTGGCGATTGGCCAGGCAACCATCGTGCTTAGTGTCGGGATCTGGGGTTATCACATTCCGTTTTCCGGCTCGCTGTTACTGTTTTACTTCACGATGCTGATTTACGGTTTGTCGTTGGTGGGATTTGGTTTATTGATATCGGCGCTTTGCTCAACGCAACAGCAGGCGTTTATCGGCGTGTTTGTCTTTATGATGCCGGCCATTTTGCTTTCGGGTTATGTCTCGCCGGTAGAAAACATGCCTGTGTGGTTGCAGAACTTGACGTGGGCGAATCCGATTCGGCATTTCACCGACATTACCAAGCAGATTTATTTGAAGAACGCGAGTTTTGACATTGTCTGGGGAAGTGTGTGGCCGCTATTGGTTATAGCAGCCATCACGATTTCAGCGGCGTACTGGATGTTTCGGCGTAAAATTGCCTGAGGTTTTATCTTTGGCGAACAGCGAATAGATAATCGGCCCGGTAATCATCGCAAGCCCTGCGCCTGCAAGAAGGAATTTATTCTCGACGACGCGTGACAACAGCCACAGAGCAATCATCGCTGAGCCGAAATACCAGGTGGTTGTCAGCTCTTCAAGAAAATCTCCAATATCACGTAAGCGCCCGGTACGAACACGTTGCAGGGCGAACATCAGGATAACTGTCGCGACATACAGCACACATAACCCAATGCCGACCGGTATGAGGGTGGCAGTTTTCCAGCCAACGAGCAGCACACAAAGCACTGAAAGATGCAGCATTATTTGCCAGCAGCTTAGGCCTGTAGCCACTTGTACACGTTGTTGCCATTTCATTATTTCTCTCCTGGCCACTAATTCCTATCATTCAGAGTACCGCAGTATGCGGAAAATTCTGTAACCCGACACCTATTTGTGACAGAGACTACACTTTATTTTCATCTGGATTTAATTAATGCCGGGAGAAGCATGGGTAACAAGACTCAGCACTTTTCCTTTAAAGTGCTCACAATTAATACACACAAAGGTTTTACCGCACTCAACAGGCGTTTCATTTTGCCAGAGTTGCGCGATGCGGTACGCGCGGTTTCCGCCGATATTGTCTGCTTGCAAGAAGTGATGGGAGCCCACGAGGCGCACTCCCTGCGAGTGGATAACTGGCCCGAAAGCAGCCATTACGAATTCCTCGCTGATAGCATGTGGAGTGAGTTTGCTTATGGCCGCAACGCGGTTTACCCCGAAGGCCATCATGGCAATGCGGTGCTATCGCGCTTCCCCATCCACCATTTTGACAATCGCGACATCTCAGTCGAAGGCCACGAAAAACGTGGAATGTTGCACTGCCAGATAACCCTACCTGGTGGGAATATTCGTGCGCATGTCATTTGTGTCCATCTCGGTTTGCGTGATGCACACCGCCGGGCACAGCTCAACATGCTTTGCCAACTGGTGAATGAACTCCCTGAAGGTGAGCCGGTAGTGGTGGCGGGTGATTTCAATGACTGGCAACAACGCGCAACTCATCAGCTCAAGCTAGCCGGCTTAGATGAAGTCTTAACCCGTGCGCGGGGTCGTCCAGCGCGAACCTTCCCTGCCCGCTTCCCGCTGCTGCGTCTGGACAGAATTTATGTGAAAAATGCCTCTGCGAGTGCCCCGACAGCGCTGCCGTTGCAGCAATGGCGGCATCTTTCCGACCACGCGCCATTAGCAGTGGAGATTCATCTATGAAAAATAACTGGCGTGATGGCAACCGCATTTCGTTACTCGAAAACGGTGATCAGTTTTTCCCAGCGGTGTTTGAAGCCATCAGCAATGCGCGTAGAAAAGTGCTTCTTGAGACATTTATTTGGTTTGAAGATGATGTTGGCCGAAAACTGCATGAGGTGATACTTAATGCCGCCAGGCGTGGTGTGAGCGTGGAAGTGTTGCTTGATGGCTATGGCTCACCCGATTTAAGCGACGGATTTGTCAGCCAACTGACCACGGCGGGCGTAAAGTTCCGCTACTACGATCCCCGCCCTTTAATCTTTGGCATGCGCACCAACTTATTCCGCCGTATGCACCGCAAAATCGTCGTGGTCGATGGCCTCGTTGCGTTTGTCGGGGGTATTAACTATTCCGCCGAACAGATGAGTGATTATGGTCCTGAAGCGAAGCAGGATTACTCGGTCAAAGTTGAAGGGCCGGTGGTGGATGATATTTATCACTACGTTATTTCCAACCTACCCGACCACGATGTTAAGCGCCGCTGGTGGCGGCGTCATCGTAATCCCGCCCAGGAAAACCTGACGCCGGGTGAAGCTCAAGCCTTGTTCGTCTGGCGCGACAACAACCAACATCGCGATGACATTGAACGCTACTACTTGAAAATGCTCAGCAAAGCGAAGCGTGAAGTGATTATTGCCAACGCCTATTTTTTCCCGGGATATCGGCTGCTGCATGCCATGCGCAAGGCGTCACGACGCGGCGTTTCGGTAAAACTGATTGTGCAGGGCGAACCGGATATGCCGATTGTCAAAGTTGGCGCTCGCCTGCTGTACAACTATCTGGTGCGCTCCGGCGTGAAGATTTATGAATACCAACGCCGCCCGCTGCACGGCAAAGTCGCGCTGATGGATGACCATTGGGCAACCGTCGGTTCCAGCAATCTTGATCCACTGAGTTTGTCCCTCAATCTGGAAGCCAATCTGATTATTCATGACCGCGATTTTAACGATACTTTGCGGGCAAACTTGCACGGTTTGATTACCAAAGATTGCAAACCAGTTGATGAGTCGATGCTCCCCAGACGCACATGGTGGAATCTGGGCAAAAGCGTGCTGGCGTTCCACTTTTTACGCCACTTCCCAGCGATGGTTGGCTGGCTGCCCGCACATACACCAAAACTTGCGCAAGTGATGCCGCCAGCACAGCCGCAACTCGAAACCCAGGACCAGGTTGAGACCGATAATCCCGGAGTGAAATATTAATGTCGCACTCGCACCCAAAATGGCGCAAAGCAAAGAAAGTCCTCACCTGGCTGTTTTTTATTGCCGTCATCGTGCTGCTGGTGGTGTATGCAACAAAAGTCGACTGGCAGGAAGTTTGGCAAGTCATTCGTAATTACAACCGCATAGCCCTGTTTAGCGCGGTGGGTCTGGTCATTCTGAGTTACCTGCTTTATGGCTGCTACGACCTTTTGGCGCGGTCATACTGCGGGCATAAATTAGCCAAACGACAAGTGATGCTGGTGTCGTTCATCTGCTATGCCTTCAACCTAACCCTCAGTACTTGGGTAGGTGGCATTGGCATGCGCTATCGTCTTTATTCACGTCTTGGTCTACCCAACGCCACCATCACGCGCATTTTTTCGTTAAGTATTTCAACTAACTGGCTGGGTTATATTCTGCTGGCGGGGGTTATCTTTAGTCTTGGCGTGGTGCAGTTACCGGCTCACTGGTACATCAACGAGACAACGCTGCGCATTTTAGGGGGCGTGCTGCTGGCGATTATTGCGGTTTATCTGTGGTTTTGCGCCTTTGCAAAGCATCGCCATCTGACGATAAAAGGCCAACGTCTGGTGTTACCGTCATTTAAATTCGCTCTGATGCAGATGGCGATTTCAAGCACCAACTGGATGACGATGGGGGCGATTATCTGGCTGTTACTGGGCCAGGATATTCATTATTTCTTCGTTTTAGGTGTGCTTTTGGTGAGCAGTATTGCTGGTGTCATTATGCATATACCCGCAGGAATTGGTGTGTTGGAAGCGGTATTTATCGCATTACTGGCAGGCGAGCATGCCAGTAACGGGACGATTATTGCGGCACTTCTGGCCTACCGCATGCTCTACTTTATTGCCCCACTGTTGCTGGCGATTGTTTGCTATTTATGGCTGGAGAGTCGGGCGAAGAAGATGCGGGTGAAAAACGAGAAGAAGCTTCAGGAAAACTCGTGAGGTTTAAGGTGGATGTCGCTTGCGCTAATCCACCTTACATCCTTACTTCCTGACATATATAAGCAAGAAGCAATAGGCAGCAAGATTAACGGCGGTTGCCGAAAATACGCAGCAGCATCAGGAACAGGTTGATGAAGTCGAGATACAGCGTCAACGCACCCAGAATGGAGTATTTGCGCATGGTTTGCGTATCACGGGTATCAATTTGTTCGCCAATGTTTTTCAGTTTCTGCGTGTCGTAGGCCGTCAGACCGACAAACACGATTACGCCGATATAGGTTACCGCCCACATCAGAGCCGTGCTTTTCAGCCACAGGTTCACCAGCGACGCCAACACGATACCAATCAGCGCCATAAACAGCATATTGCCAAAACCGCTCAGGTCGCGCTTGGTAGTGTAACCGTACAGGCTCATCGCACCGAACATGCCGCCTGCAACCACAAACGTACTGGCGATAGATGAATAGGTGTAGACGATAAAAATACTGGAAAGCGTCAAGCCAGTGAGTGCCGAGTACAGCATAAACAAGCTGGTGGCCATACCCGCGCTGAGCTTATGCACCATACCGGAGAGCACAAACACCAACCCTAACTGCACGATGATCAACCCAAAGAATGTAATTTTGCTGGAAAAGACAAATTCCATCACCGCGGGCGTATTCGCAGCATACCAGGCGACAAATGCCGTCAGTAACAATCCGCAGGTCATCCAGCCATAAACTTGCGCCATATATGCCTGCAAACCAGTACGTGTCTGCTGGACAATAGTGTCATTTGAGCGTGGGAATCGATCCATGATGTTTCCTTAAGTTAAATGCGTTGACCGAATTTCAGGCTTGAAAGCCTGTACCTTAAGATTAACACAACTGAGGGAAGGTGCCTGTTACCAGCGCTTGGCCGCTTGCTTATCAGAATCGCGAGCGTCTACCCAGCGATCGCCATCAACCGTGGCTTCGCGCTTCCAGAACGGGGCACGTGTTTTCAGATAATCCATGATGAATTGTGCGGATTCAAACGCAGAACTGCGATGTGCGCCGGTCACACCCACGAAGACAATTTCATCCCCCGGCCACAATTCACCGATGCGGTGAATCACGCTTACACGTTGTAACGGCCAGCGTTCGCGCGCTTGCTCGATAATTTCTGCCAACGCTTTTTCTGTCATTCCTGGATAATGCTCAAGTGTTAACGCACTGACGCTATCACCAAGATTGTGATTGCGCACTTTGCCCGTAAACGTCACCACTGCACCGTCTTCATCGCACTGAGCGAGCCACTGGTATTCATCGCCAACGTTGAAATTCTCGTGGCTGACACGGATTCGCGTGTTTTCCATTTTAACCTCCCGTGACCGGAGGGAAGAAAGCCACTTCGTCACCGTCGTTTAGCGGATGGTCGAAATTAACCAGTGTTTGATTCACCGCCGCCAGCAGTTTGCCGGACTCCAGCGCCAACGCCCAACGGTCGCTTTTCGCCGCCAGATTTTGGCGCAGTTGCTCTACATCGTTAAAACTCGCGTCCAGTTGCAGGTTGTCGCAATCAACCAACTCACGCACCTGGGCAAAAAACAGTACGTTAATCATTGCTTTCCACCTTAAAGTCGCCAGATTTACCGCCGCTTTTCGCCAGCAGACGTACAGGGCCTATCACCATATCTTTCTGCACAGCTTTGCACATGTCGTAGATGGTTAACGCCGCAACCGACGCCGCGGTCAGCGCTTCCATTTCTACACCGGTTTTACCGGTCAGACGGCAGACAGATTCGATACGCACGCGGTTGTGTTCAGGCTCAGCGGCTAAATTCACTTCAACTTTGCTGAGCATTAACGGGTGGCAGAGCGGTATCAATTCCCAGGTGCGTTTAGCAGCCTGGATCCCGGCGATTCGCGCAGTGGCAAACACGTCACCTTTGTGGTGGCTGCCTTCAATAATCATCGCCAGCGTTTCAGCTTCCATGGTGATAAACGCTTCGGCACGCGCTTCACGCACAGTTTCTGCTTTGGCGGAGACATCGACCATGTGCGCTTCGCCAGCGGCATTAATATGAGTTAATTGCGACATAATTTATTTCTTGAGGTGTGGATGGAAATTACAAGGGCGCACGCGGGCATCAAGCTGTGGCTGGATGATATTTTCCCACGCGGTATGACACGCTTTAGTAGAACCAGGCATGGCGAAAATTAGTGTGCGGTTTGCGACACCCGCCAAGGCGCGAGATTGCAGCGTCGAGGTGCCAATCTCTTCAAAAGAGAGCATGCGGAAGACTTCACCAAAACCTTCAATTTCCCGGTCAAACAACGGCAACAACGCTTCCGGGGACTGGTCGCCCTCAGTAAAACCGGTACCGCCGTTAACGAGCACCACTTGAACTTCGTCATCAGCAATCCATTGGGAAACCTGAGCGCGTATTGCGTAGCGGTTTTCTTTCACAATCGCTTTGGCAACCACTTTGTGGCCCGCGACAGTGGCAGCTTCACGCAGATAATGGCCTGAAGTATCGTCGTCTTCACCACGACGGCTTGAAACAGTCAGAATGGCGATATGCACCGGGATAAATTCGCTGCTCGTCTGGCTCATTGTTATGTTCCCTTTTAACTGGGTATTTGGTTTACCCGCCGATATAAGACAGGTTCTGGGTGATCCCTGTCTCACCTTCATGCAGGAAATGGGTCTGTTTTTTGTGCGTCAACGCTTCGGCAATACGTGCTTCAAGCTCGTTGATTTGCCCGTCATCCACCAGCAAGTCACGTAGTGAAATGCCCTGGTCACCAAACAAACACAGATGCAGATTACCTACCGACGAAACGCGCAGACGGTTACAACTGGCACAAAAGTCTTTTTCATACGGCATAATCAGGCCGATTTCACCCGCGTAATCCGGATGGCAAAAGACCTGTGCCGGGCCGTCGCTGCGGTTGCGTAACTGATGAACCCAGCCGCGAGCCAGTAACTGGTCACGAATGGTTTTGCCGGAGATATGGTGTTTGCGGAACACGTCGCCACCGTCGCCAGTTTCCATCAATTCGATGAAGCGCAACTGGATGGGACGCGGTTTGATCCATGCAAGGAAGGTATCGAGTTCGTGGTGGTTTATGCCACGCATCAACACAGTATTGACTTTAACGCGTTCAAATCCAGCGGAAAAAGCAGCGTCGATACCGTCCATCACCTGACGGAATTTATCCTGACCGGTAATCGCGTGAAACTGTCGAGCGTCGAGGCTATCAACGCTGACATTCACCGCCGTCAGTCCGGCATCACGCCATTGCTGGATGTCGCGCGCAAGACGGTAACCGTTGGTGGTCACGGCAATCTGGCGAATCCCTGGGTTTTCACGCACGGCAGCGATGATGTCGGTGAAGTCTTTTCGTAATGAGGGTTCACCACCCGTCAGACGTACTTTTTCAGTACCGAGGGCGGCAAAGGCGCGCGTCACGCGGCGAATTTCATCGACGTTGAGGAAACTTTTATTGGCGACACCGTGAGGCTTGTAGCCATCCGGCAGACAATAGTTGCAACGAAAATTGCAAACGTCGGTAATAGACAGACGCAGGTAAAAAAACTTACGAGCGTATGCGTCGGTAAGTTGAGTAGCCATGTACACCTTCCAAAGATGGGAGATGCAGGCATTTCTTTCTGCACCCTGGTGACTCAAGGTCACGGCCAAAGCACCGTATCTTTCGACTTAGGTCCAGAGGCTTAGTGTGTTTAAAGCGATAGTAGCGCGTGATGAAATTATTCGCTATAGCAGCTTTCGCTATATAATTAAATGCATAACGAACTAATCGTTCAATTTCACAACACACTACCCGATAAGTGAACTTTTGCATTGATATACATCATTAACCTCCGAGCCTGAATCGTATTTTAAGATCTTTTACGCTACCTTATTTCGATAGTGGGTTATAAGGAAAATTTATGCGTAATCGTACGCTTGCGGATTTGGACCGAGTGGTTGCTCTGGGCGGTGGACACGGTCTGGGAAGGGTTATGTCATCCCTCTCCTCTTTAGGTTCACGTTTAACCGGTATTGTGACTACCACTGATAATGGGGGTTCTACGGGGCGAATTCGACGCTCTGAAGGTGGTATTGCCTGGGGTGATATGCGCAACTGTTTAAATCAGTTAATTACTGAACAGAGCGTGGCTTCAGCGATGTTTGAGTATCGTTTTAGTGGCAATGGCGAACTTTCTGGGCATAACCTTGGAAACCTAATGTTAAAGGCATTAGACCACCTGAGCGTGCGCCCTCTGGAAGCCATCAATCTCATTCGTAACTTGCTCAAAGTGGATGCATTTCTGATTCCCATGTCTGAACAGCCCGTGGATTTGATGGCGACGGATGCGGAGGGTAATTGTATTTACGGCGAAGTGAATATTGATAAGCTTTCTTCGCCGCCGCAGGAGCTGTCGGTATACCCGAAAGCCCATGCCACACGCGAAGCAGTACAGGCGATTGCCGAAGCCGATTTGATTCTGATTGGCCCTGGAAGTTTCTATACCAGCCTGATGCCGTTACTGTTGCTCGAAGATATGGATCAGGCACTGCGCCGCACTCCTGCCCCCGTGGTGTTTATCGGTAATCTGGGAAAAGAGTTAAGCACTGCCGCCGCCAGCCTCTCCCTTGGGCAAACGCTGGACATCATGGAGCAACGTGTCGGTAAGCGTATCATTGATGCCGTGGTGGTTGGCCCGCAGGTGGATGTGTCTGAAATCACTGATCGTGTCGTGATTCAGGAGCCTCTCGAAGCGCGCGATATTCGTTATCGTCACGACCGGTATTTGCTGCGCCAGGCGCTGGAAAAAGCGCTTCAGCAGTTGGGATAAGAAAACACCTTATTTTGATTCACAGTAACGGGCAAAAAGGGTGGATGACGCTATCGCTTATCCACCCTTCCACTGCTTTTCATTACGACGCCGCGATAAATAACAGCCGTAGATGATGCAGTTGGTCACGCAACTGTGCGGCTTCTTCAAATTCCAAATTCTGTGCATGCTCAAGCATCTTCCCTTCCAACTGATGAATTTTCTGTTGCAGCGCTTTAGGCGTCAGAAGAATTTCATCATCTTCAATCACGCTGCGAGCTTTACTCTTCATCCGGCCTTTGGTTTTTGCCATCCCTTCACCAAGCTGAAGGACGTCCACAACCTTTTTGTTCAAACCTTGCGGTGTAATGCCATTTTCTTCGTTATAAAGCTGCTGTTTCTCACGGCGACGCTCCGTTTCACTAATCGCCTTCGCCATGGATGCTGTGATTTTGTCACCATACAGAATGGCCTTACCGTTGATGTTACGTGCCGCACGGCCAATTGTCTGAATGAGTGAACGCTCGGAGCGCAGGAAACCTTCTTTATCGGCATCCAGAATCGCCACCAGCGACACTTCAGGCATATCCAACCCCTCACGTAGCAAGTTGATCCCCACCAACACATCGAACTCGCCAAGGCGCAAATCACGAATGATTTCCATACGCTCAACGGTATCAATGTCTGAGTGCAGATAACGCACCCGCTCGCCATGCTCTTCCAGATACTCCGTTAAATCCTCGGCCATACGTTTAGTCAGCGTGGTGACCAAAACACGTTCGTTGATTTCAACGCGTTTGCGGATCTCAGATAGTAGGTCGTCAACCTGAGTCCCAACAGGACGCACTTCGATAATAGGATCCAGTAACCCGGTTGGTCTGACGACCTGATCGACAACATCACCGCCCGACTTTTCTAACTCGTAATTGCTCGGCGTTGCGGACACATAGATGGTTTGTGGTGCCAGCGCTTCAAACTCTTCAAATCTCAGCGGGCGGTTATCCAGCGCTGATGGCAGACGGAATCCATACTCCACCAATGTTTCTTTGCGCGCCCGGTCACCTTTGTACATGCCGCCGATTTGCGGAATAGTCACGTGGGACTCATCAACCACTAACAGGCCATCTGCTGGCAGATAATCGAAAAGTGTTGGCGGTGGCTCACCTGGGCCGCGGCCCGACAGGAAGCGCGAGTAGTTTTCTACCCCGGAGCAATAGCCCAGTTCGTTCATCATCTCTAAATCGAACTGAGTCCGTTGCGAAAGGCGCTGCTCTTCAAGCAGTTTGTTGTTCGCCAGCAAGACCTTTTTGCGGTCTGCCAGTTCAACCTTAATTTCTTCCATAGCTTGCACAATACGTTCACGCGGCGTGACGTAATGCGATTTTGGATAAACGGTAAAGCGTTGAATCACCTGGTCTATTTGCCCGGTCAACGGGTCAAACAACGAAAGCCGTTCCACTTCCTCATCAAACAACTCCACACGTAGCGCCAAATCGTCCGACTCAGCTGGGAAGATGTCGATGACTTCGCCGCGCACACGGAAGGTCGCGCGCTGGAAAGCCTGGTCATTACGGGTGTATTGCAATTCGGTCAAACGGCGCAAAATAGAACGCTGATCGATGATCATCCCTTTGGTGAGATGCAGCATCATTTTCAGGTAGAGGTCAGGGTCACCCAGGCCGTATATCGCCGACACCGAAGCCACCACAATCACATCACGCCTTTCCAGTAATGCTTTGGTGGCTGACAGACGCATCTGTTCAATATGTTCATTAACCGAGGAGTCTTTTTCGATAAAGGTATCGGAACTCGGGACATAGGCTTCGGGCTGGTAATAATCGTAGTAAGAGACAAAGAACTCGACCGCATTATCCGGAAAGAACTCTTTCATCTCGCCATACAACTGCGCTGCGAGAGTTTTGTTCGGGGCCAGCACCATAGTGGGGCGTTGCAAATCAGCAATCACATTCGCCACGGTAAAGGTCTTACCGGAGCCTGTCACCCCCAAAAGTGTTTGATGGGCAAGCCCGTCTTGTAACCCCTCTTCAAGGCGGCGTATGGCTTCGGGCTGATCGCCAGAAGGTTTGAATGCTGAATTTAATTTGAACGCTTTACTCATGAAGAGGCTACCTGATGGAGAAACGAGCTGGCCGGAGGATAATTTTACTCGGCACAGGAAATTTTGCCAGAAAAAGATACTGGATGAAAAACCAGTTCCTTGCACCAAAGTTTATGATATTGCCCCTCTGCGCTGGCTGATTTGCAGGGAAAAAAACCCACTCTCAGATATTTGAGCTATCCAAAATGGTTATCCCCAGATTTTTTTACCTTTTAACATTTGTCAAGCAGTGTCATAAAAGCGTAAGGAACATCTATGGCACTTTCATTGCAGTGATTGATTTTATTCAACTTGTTAATTTTAAACAGTTATTTTATAAAGTCTGGTTTCGCGCCAATTCATGCGCAGCCCGCGCCAGCGCTCGCTTACCACAAGTTCTCTAACTCTAATGCACATGGTTATCCACAGGAATAGTGGATAACTGCTCTCAGCCCTTTTGCAGCGCAGACCGCAAAAAACCATAAAATTCCTATGCCAACCTCTAAAAATATTTTTCGGCATTTTTTTTAGTCCTTTTTTACCTGGCAAGGATCCGTAATTTCTAATGATCCTGCTCACGTATTGCGCATTATCATGGAGCAGCTCAATGAATTTGCACCAAACGCACCTGTGAGCAGGCACTGACAAAGTGCATCCAGTTTTTCGCGTTGTAGACGCCTAAGGTTTCTTCAACCTTTTTCATGAGTCTTTTCTCAAAGTTGCAATGTTCCGGCGCGCAAAAAGGTTAATGGCAAGGGAATTGCACTGCTTTACTCACCTAAGTCGAAACACTGCATGTTGTTAACCCTGTCTGAAGGAGAATGTCGATGTTGAGTCTGCGAGCTGTTAATCAGTTTTATGGTGAAAGCCATATTCTGTGGAATTTGGATCTTGAACTGACTCCAGGCGAATGCACCTGTGTGCTTGGAGCACCTGGTATGGGTAAAACAACGCTGGTTAACTGCATCACCGGTTACCTACCTGTGCAAAGTGGCAGCATGACCTGGCTTGAGGCTGGACACCCGCCGCAAGATTTGCTGGCCCAACCTATTGAAGGTAGAGCGGCACTAGGGATGAGCTATGTCGCCCAGGACAGACGTATTTTTTCCCAACTGAGCGTTGAAGAAAACCTGCAAATTGCTCTATTAGCCGCCCGTGTACGAAGGTCACGCGCGATCCCATCCATGATCTATGAACTGTTTCCTGAGCTCTATAGCTTGCGCCACGTGCGCGGCGGTGAACTGTCAGGTGATCTTCAACAGCAACTGGCATTAGCAAGGGCGCTGGTGAACGAACCGAAATTGTTGATTCTGGATGAACCCACTTTCGACAGCGGCCAGCGATTTATTAATGATCTCGGCAATATCATTCGGCGGTTAAGCCGTGACTTTGGGTTGACTATTCTGCTGGTTGAGCAGCGGTTGTCGTTTATTCGTCGTGTGGCAGACCGTTTCTGTTTGCTACACCGTGGACGTAACGTCGCTCAGGGTAACGTCGCATTGCTGGACGACAAGTTAGTTGCCAGTTGGATTGACCTATGATGGTATGCCAACCGACGGCAAAAATGGTAAACCCGCCTTTGCCGTCACAACTGCCCGAGCTGTTTCTGTACGTCCTTATCAAGACTGGCGAGTTCCCGTTGTAGATTGCATTGCCGCGTCACAGCTGAGAGATCCACCAGATCAGTCATCACTTCTACCAATACCGCACCAGGGATAATACGTTTTACGTCTTTGATGGCTGACACGACGGCCTGCTTTGCACCTTGCGTCTCACGAATGAAATTCAGCGCAATGCGCCCGGTAACGCCCACCCCAACCCGTGCGTCATCGCAGCCCTGCGCACCTGGCGCTTCTCCCCACTCAGTGGGCTCCTGGTTTTTTTCTGGCAATGTAAAAATCATCGACAAAAATTTGCGGGTTATGCCGAAAGCTGCGAAATATCCAGATGGTGACCGAGGAGCGTTTGCTCGTTGAGTTGCGGGCAAAACGGTATTTCACCCAACATAGGGGCGTTTAAAACCTCACGCAACGTCGCAATGTATTCTGCGTGGCGCTTCCCGGTAGGTTGAACGTCGTTGGCAATCCACCCCGCCAGATGCAACCCTGCGTTTTGCACCGCATGAGCCGTCAGCATGGCATGATTAATACAGCCCAGTTTCACCCCAACAACCAGAATAACGGGCAACTGCTCCTGGATAACCCAATCGGCAAAGGTGGCCGTCTGTGAAAGGGGTGTAAACCAGCCCCCCGCCCCTTCAACTTGCAACCAGTCAGCCTGTGAAGCAAGTGCTTCAAGTCCCGCGGATATTTTTGATAACTCAATAGGCCGTTTTTCAGCCGCACTCACAATATGCGGCGAAGTCGGTTCCAGAAAGGCAAACGGATTGACCTGTTCGTAGTCCAATTTGACGCTGCTATTACGCTGCAACGCCTGTGCATCGCTGTTGCGGATCCCTGCTGGCGTCATTTCGCTACCAGAAGCGACCGGCTTATAACCTGCGGTGCGGTAACCTGCGTCAGTGGCGGCTTGCAGCAGTGCACAACTGGCAACTGTTTTACCCACTTCGGTATCAGTTCCGGTCACAAACCATCTTTTAATCACGTTCTATTACTCCACAAACGAGCTGCCAGGTCAGGGGGAATTGCCCCTCTTTTTGCGGCCAGGCGAGGCTTAATTTTTGCAATTGCTGGCGAGTCATTAGTGACGCTTTGCGTCCATCATGCAGATGCGTTGC